>DATHJM010000047.1:0-7165 GCA_035489775.1 Burkholderiales bacterium | reverse complement strand
ACGTCGCAGACCTGCGTCGCGAATCCCTTGCGAACCAGGTGCCCGATAATGGGCGTGCCCATGCGGCCGGCGCCGATGACGCCGACGGTTTTGACTGGGTGTGGAATGGCGGCTTTCTTCATTTCCGGCTTTCTAGCGCTTCTGCGTGATGGTATCGAGAAGGGCGGGTTGCCCCGCCTTCACCTTGGCGATCGCGCGCTTGAGCGCCGCGGCGACGTCCTTCGGCTTGTCGATCGGACCCTCCGCGTACCACCCCATGGACTTCGCCATCGACGCGAAGTCCGGGTCGGGGTCGCTCATGTCCATGCCGATGTGCGCGCGCTCGACCGGCGTGCCGCGCAGCTTGGCCATCCTGATCTGGTGCTCCCAGTCGTTGTAGTAGGCGCGGTTGTTGTACATGACGACGAGAAGCGGGATGCGGTGCTTCGCCGCGACCCACATCGCGCCCGCGTCGAACATCAGGTCGCCGTCGGGCTGAATGTCGACGACGAGACGTTTCTTGTCGCGGTGCGCGAGCGCGACGCCGAGCGAAATTCCGAACTGCGTGGCGGTGCCGAGCGACCGTCCGGGGTGGCGGTAGGGCCGGTCGAAATCCCAGAGCTTGCGCGTCCATTCCTCGAGCGTGTTGGCGGTGAGCACCCAGTCCTCGCCCTTGATCGCGTCCCAGACTTCGGAGGCGAGCCGCGGCAGCATGATCGGGCTCGCGTCCCAGCCCTCGCGGGCCTCTTTCTCCCAGCGCGAGCGCTTGGCCTTGCTTTGCCCGGCGGTCTCGGCCGCGCGCGCTCTGGCCCGCGCCTGGAACCGGGAGTCGCTCTTCGAACGATCCTTGAGGAGCGCGCTCAACATCGGAATGGCGAGCGCGGTATCGGCGAGGATGCGCACGTCCGCATGTTGCAGGCGCTGGTAGTCGAGCGCCCAGCTGGAGAGCTCGAGGTCGCCGAAGCCGATGTCGATCCACTTCGCCCCCGGCGGCACGATCGAGGTGCGCTGCCGCGTGGTGCTCACGAGCTCGGTCGTCGGCCGTTCCCAGTCGCGCGCATCGAGGCAGACGATCAGGTCGGCGTCGCGGAACACGTCCTTCTCCATGCTCATGTTGAGCGGATGGCGGTTCGGGAAGTTGAGACGGCTGTCGACGTCGTATACAGGGATGCCGCCGGCCTCGGCTAGGTCGACCAGAGCATGGAAGCCCCCCGGCTCCCGGCCGACATACTCCGCGATGATCACGGGCTTCTTCGCCGCCGCGATAAGATCGGCCGCATCGGCGAGCGCCTCCGGATCCGGGGCCAGCCTGCTGGGCACTTTGGCCGCATGCTGCGGCGGCAGCGGCACCTCGTGGTCGAGCTTCTGCTCCTGCAGCCATGCGTCGTAGCACATGTAGATCGGGCCCCGCGGCTCGGTCATCATCACCGAGTAGGCGCGCGCGAACGCCTCGGGCGCTCCGTCGATCGTGTGCGGCTGGTAGTCCCACTTCGTGTAGTTGCGAACCGCCTCGCCCTGCCCCTGAGCCGTGTGGATCCAGTCGATGCGCGGGCGGCGCTTGGTTTCGTCCATGGGGCCGGTCGCGCCGATGATGAATATCGGCGCGCGATCGATGTACGCGTAGTAGATGGCCATGTTGGCGTGCAAGAGGCCGACGAGGTTGTGCAGGATCGCGACCATCGGCTCGCCGCTCGCCTTGGCGTAGCCGTGCGCGATCTGCACCGCGGTCTCCTCGTGCTGGCACAGCATCATCGTCGGGCGGTTGCGCCCGTAGTTCACGATCGAGTCGTGCAGCCCGCGGTAGCTCGCGCCCGGATTGAGCGCCGCGTGCGGCAGCTCGTACGCGTGCAGCAGGTCGACGATCACGTCGGAGGCCCAGCGCTCCCGGGCCGGGCTCACCGTGCTCTTGTTCCCGGGAAGTCGTGATTTCGGTTTGGGCATGGTTTCAGGCGGCTTTGAGGGCCACGCATTTTTCGGGATGGAGTTTCACGTAGAGGGCGTCTCCGACGGGCGTTCGCATCGAAGGATGGCTTCGCGCGAGCAGGATGCGGCCGCCGAGCTTCACCTGGAAATCGATGAATTCGCCGAGAAATACTTTCTGATCGACGCGAGCTTCCCAGACGTTGTCTCCTTCGGGCCGTTCCTCGGCGAGCTCAACGTCCTCGGGACGCACCGAAAGCACGACGCGGTCCTCGCCCCGCAATTCGTCGTCCGACAGGACTTCGACCTCGCCGAACTCGGTGCGCACGCGGAAATGCCCGGGCTCGGCGCCGCGCCCGAGAACCGTGCCGTCCAGGAAATTCGTCGTTCCGACGAAGTCCGCGACGAACTGGCTGCGCGGCCGCTCGTAGATCTCCCGTGGCGTGCCGACCTGCTGGATATGGCCTTCGTTCATCACTGCAATGGAGTGCGACAGCGCGAGCGCCTCGCTCTGGTCGTGGGTCACGTAGACCGTGGTGATCCGGAGCTCCCGCTGCAGGCGCTTCAGCTCGAAGCGCATGCGCTCGCGCAGCTTCGCGTCGAGGTTGGAGAGCGGCTCGTCGAGCAGCAGCAGCTGCGGCTCCATCACGAGCGCCCGCGCGAGCGCGAGGCGCTGCTGCTGGCCGCCGGAGAGCTTGGTCGCCTCGCGGTCGGCAAGCTCATCGAGCTGCACCGCCTTCAGGACGCGCTCGACCTTGTCGCGGATCTCCTTCCTCGAAAGCCTGCGCTCGCCCACTTCGAGCGGGAAGGCCGCGTTCTGGAAGACGTTCATGTGCGGCCAGATGGCGTAGGACTGGAACACCATGCCGAAGCCGCGCCGGTTGGGCGCGACGAAGACGTTCCGGGTGGACGAATACACGACGCGGTCGCCGACGCTGATCTCGCCCGCGCGCGGCCGCTCCAGGCCCGCGATCGAGCGCAGCGTCGTGGTCTTGCCGCAGCCGCTGGGCCCCAGCAGGGTGAACAGCTTCCCCTCCGGGACCTCGAACGTCACGTCCTGCGCGGCGCGCACGATCTGGCCGCGCTCGTTGGGGTATTCGGTGAAAAGTCCTTCGACTTTCAGCACGCGGTTCTCCGGATCACTCCTTGACTCCGAATTTCTTGCCCAGCCACTGGGCGAGCATCACCAGGACGAACAGCGCCAGGATGAACAGCACGCCGAGCGCCGACAGCTCCACGTACTGGCCGTTCTCCCACAATTCCCAGATGGTGATCGACAGGACCTCGGTGCCCGGGCTGTAGAGCAGGATCGAGCTGGAGAGCTCGCGGATCGAGACGATCATCACGTAGATCCAGCCCGCGACGAGCCCCGGCTTGAGCAAGGGGAGGATGACGCGGCGAAACGTGGTGCCCCAGGAGGCGCCGCTCATCGCCGCCGATTCCTCGAGCTCCTTGTGGATTTGCAGCATGGAAGTAGTGTTGTAGCGAAGCCCATAGGGCATAAAACGGGTGATGTAGGCGATGAACATGATCCATATCGTCCCGTAGATGCCGATGTCGAAATTCAGGTAGAAGATCATGATCGAAAGGCCGAGCACGAGGCCCGGGAAAACCATCGGCAGCGAGGCAACGTTGTCGAGGAGCCAGCGTCCGGGGAGCTTGGTCTTGACGACGATCCAGCAGATGACGGAAGTCACGAGCATGATCACCGTCGCGCTGCCGAATGAAAGCATCAAGGTGTTCCACACCGAGCGCGCGAGGTTCGGGTAGGTGAAGATGAAACGGTAAGGGTCGAGGGTGAGGTTGTTCAGCGCCTGCCAGGAAGGCACCGAGTAAAACCTCTGGAACGAGGACCACAGCAGCACCGCGAAAGGCAGCACCACGATCAGGAGAAAGTACACGATGAAGACCGCGGCGGCGACCCAGCGCCAGGGTCCGAGGTCGATTCTGCGCGGCCTGAAGCCCTTGCCGGTCATGGTCGCGTACTTGCTGCCGCGGCTGGAGAGCCGCGACACGAAGTACACGCCGATGGTCGTCATCACGAGCAGTGTCATCGCGTAGGCGGAGGCGAGCCCGATCTGGCTGGGATAGCGGTGCACGGCCTGGTAGATCGCCGAGGTAAACACGTGGATCCCGACCGGGAGCCCGAGGAGCGCGGGCACTTCGAAGGACTCGATCGAGCGCACGAAGAGCATCAGCAGCGTCGCGAGGATCGCAGGCCAGGTGAGCTTCAAGGTCACTCGGTAGGCGACCTGGAAGATGTTCGCCCCGCTCATGGTCGCGGACTCCTCGAGCGCAGGGTCCATCGCGCGGAAGGCGGCCGTCATCAGGAGAAAGGCCATCGGCGAGTAGTGCAGCCCGTCGACCCAGATCATCCCCAACAGCGAATAGACGTTGAACAGGGGCTTCTCCAGCCCGAACCAGTTCTGCAGTGCGAGGTTGAGGATCCCGATCTTGGGGCTGCCCAGCAGGATCCACGCGACCGTGAACAGGATCCCGGGGATGATGAGCGGGATGATCGACAAGGCGAAGAAAAGGGTCTTGAAGGGCGTGTTGGTGCGCTCGTTCATCCACGCGAGCGCCGTTCCCAGAACGAAGGCGAACAGCGAAGCGCCGAAGGCGAACTTGATCGAGTTCCAGAAGAGCCGCAGCGTTTCGCTCGAGCCGTAGGCCGACGTGTAGTTGTCCAGCGTGAACACGGCGGCCTTCGCCGCGGTCTGCGGCGTGAAGAAGCTCTGCCAGAGCAGGAACGCGAGCGGGACCACAGCGATGTAGACCGTGAAGGCCACGCACAGGCCGATCACGACCCATTTCCAGTCGAACGAGCGCAGCAGCGCCGGGGCCGCGGTCGTCATCGCGGGATTGCCCGCTGCCTGCATCGATCCTCCTCCTCGCTGAAACACCGCCGGCTTGAAATTTCGCCGCGTTCTCTTATACGGAACTTCGGTCCAGCGCAGCGATGCGGCGCAATCTATCAACCGCGCCCGGCGGTGTCAACGAAAAATCGCTCCGTGGGACCGCGCTAGCGCAGATGAAGCTCGATATCCTGCAGCACCGGGTCGTCGGCGCGCGCGACCTCGTTTTCGATGAGCGCGCCGCAGCCGGGACAGGAGAACTGGCGGAACACCGGCCGGTCGTCGATGTAGCGGCGGTAGTCGCCGATATTGGGGTTCGCCTCGCTCACGTCCGACTCGCGCCGCACGCAGTGGTCTTTGTAGTTGTCGCGCACGGGCCCCAGGTCGGCCGTGCACTTCGCGCAGCACAGGTACAAGCCGTCCTTCTCGCGTCGCAGGTCGAGATTGTCGGTGATGCGCGCGAGCTGCTTTCCGCTGAGCCGCCTCACCTCGCCGTCTTTCCTGCGCTGGCTCTCGCGCCGCCCCGCGCGCAATTCCCTGGTGGCCGCCTGATCGAGACGGCCGTCCGTGATCACGACGCCGTAGAGCTTGCGCGCTGCGTCGGCTGATACGGAGCGCTGCTCGATCACGTCATCGAGCACTTTTTCCGGATCGCGCTCGAGCGGATCGCCGAAGCCGCCCGCCGCGGACCAGATCACGGCGTAGACGTCGCCGGGCTTCTGGACGAAATTTTCCTGGCGGAGCTGCAGCGTGACCTCCTCGCCCTTGACCTCCGCGATGTCGCCGGGAATCCGGCGCTGCTCCAGGCGCTCGAAAATATCGGTCGCCCGCTTGAACTTGTACACGTTCACCGAGCCGGGGTAGCCCGCCATCATGCCGGGAGAAGTCGGAATCGCGTTGCCCGAGGACAGCGTGTCCTGCGTGATCGCGTCGGTGCGATGCGGAATGAAGCAGGACTCCGCCGAGAGCCCGCCGCGGAATTTTCCGGCGCCTCCGGAATCGATCACTTCCTTGCGGTAGAGGAACAGGAGCGGAAAGGTCTGCTCGGTATGCTCGACGTTGGGGAGCTTGCAGATAGGCGTCCTCGACTGCCCGCCGGTCGAGATGCCGTCGCCGGTGGCGAACGCGCCGATCGCCCCGCCGATGGGATCGACGAGGATATAGCCGTAGCGCTCGCCCCACTGGTCGGTGCCGCGGAAAATCGTCGCCGGCCACTGGCTGGTGCCGCCGATGCACATGATGTCCTTGCGCATCCCGGGGTCCGAGTGGATCATCTTCGAGAGCACGTTGTACGCGGGGTAGAGCGAGATCTCCATGGCCTGGATCGGCGCGGTCGAGACCGAGGCCGGGAAATTGGCGCAGTTGAAAGTCCCCGGGGTCGGATCGAATTCGACATGCCGCAGGGCCCCGCCGATCGAGAAATACTGGTCCCAGCACAAAAGCTGGTTGAACGCCACCATGATCGCGCCTCTCCAGCCGGAGTAGGTCGCATTCATCGCGCCGTCCTGCGGCGCCGTGCCTTCGTTCTCGAAAACAAGCGTCGAACCCTTCTTGCGCAGCGTCAGCATGACCTGGTGCGTGCGCCTGTCGCCCGGGCGGCAGCATTCGACGTAGCTGCGCTCGCGCCATACGCCGTCGGGCAGGCGCTTGAGCTTCGCGAGAAAGGCGCGCTCGCCGTTGTCGAGGATCTTGCGCATCACGCCCTTCACGACCTCCGACCCGTAGCGGCGGATGAGCGCCAGCACCCGGTCGCGCGCGGTGAGGTTGCCGGCGAGCTGGGCGCGGAAATCGAGCGCAACGGCTTCCGGCTTGCGCGAGGCCCTCAGGTACAGCTCCTCGATATCGCGGCGGATCTCGTTCCCTTCCACGATCTTCACCGGCGGGATGCAGATGGCTTCCTCGAAGGCGTTCTCAGCCGAGCCGCAGAAGGAAGACGGCGTGATGCCGCCGAGGTCGTACTGGTGCAGGCAGTTCGTCACCCAGCAGAACAGCTCGCCCTTCCAGAACACCGGGCAGATCAGCATCACGTCCTGCTGGTGCGCGGCGCCCACCCAGGGATCGTTGGCGAGGAACATGTCGCCCTCGCGGATGCCCGGATTGTCGCTGCGGTATTCGAGCACCCATTTCACCTGCGTGTCGGTGACGCCCGACATGTACTGCATGTAAGGCCCGAAGTACACGAACTCGCCGTCCTCGGTGAGGATGGAAGGGTTGAGATCGAGCGCGTACATCGCCACCGGCGAGCCGGAGAGCCGCTGGATCGTGGCGCCGTGCTCCTCGTTGACGTGCCACAGGCTGTGGCGGATCACCTCGTAGGTGATCGGGTCGATGTTTTTCGCGCTTTTTCGATGCAGCTTGAGCTTGGGCGAGATGGAAAGCTTCTTCGGCGGCACGTAGCCCATGTTCCTGCC
>DATHJM010000046.1:0-4880 GCA_035489775.1 Burkholderiales bacterium | reverse complement strand
ACCGAACAGGATGGATCGGGAGATATTGGTGTTGCCCGAGCTCGCGATCACCTCGGTCCCGTGCAGCGTCGCGAACTTGCCTGCGATCAAGGTCAACGGCCCGCCTGCGTATTGCACAAAGGCTTGGGTAACGTCGAACATGGACGTGTCTACAGCCGCCCCGGAGACTGAATGGATCAACTGGGCGTCCTTGCCCATGGTGAGATTGACCACGCCTCCGAAGCCTTCCTTAGGTTGCTTGGCCACGGTGAGTCCAACCTGATGCAGCGCGAACGAATTGTTCTGGTTGTCGAATACTCGCGGTGCAACAGCCGCGGCTTCGATATTTCTGTCCGCGTGCGTGTACCCGGCGTCGATGTATCCGCTCACGCTGATCCCCGAGGCTTCGAGAACCTTGTCCAGAGTCGGGACCGCGGGCGGCTTGGCCTGCGCGAGCACCGTGGCAGGGGCTGCGAACAGGGCGGAGACGGCAGATGCAATAAGAAGTTTTTTCATTGTGTTGGACCTTTCGTTGGGTGAGAAGACCAAGCCCTTTCAGCACGGCCCGTGCCAGTTTTTTTATTTTTTCCTATCAATGGCTTGGTCCATTAGACGCCCTTGCCGGGGAACCCTCTGGCACTTGGATGGGGCGTAACAGGATCGTCATGCACTGATTCTGTGCGGTCGGCCAGAACCGCGGCGAGGCGTTAGATTCACCGTGCTAGACTCGACCGACGACGCAAGCGCGATGCCCCAAACCCGCATACTCGACGACCTGAGCGCGAGGATCAGCGAATTCCTCGCCGCGAGCCCCGCCAAGGATGTAGAGAAGAATCTGCAGGCGCTGCTTTCGGCTGCGTTCGCCAAGCTCGACCTGGCAACGCGCGCAGAGCTCGAGATCCAGGCCAAGGTGCTCGCCCGCTCCCGCGACAAGCTCTCCGAGCTGGAAGCGCGCGTAGCCGAACTCGAGGCGAGGCTGAGCCGGAAGTAGCTCGCGATGTCGCTCGCGGTGCTCCACAGCCGTGCGCTTTCGGGACTGGACGCGCCCGAAGTCACCGTCGAGGTGCATTTGGCGAACGGCCTGCCCTCGTTCACCATCGTCGGCCTCCCGGACACCGAAGTGAAGGAAAGCCGCGACCGGGTGCGCGCCGCGCTGGTGAACTCCCGCTTCGAATTTCCGGCGCGGCGCATCACGGTCAATCTCGCTCCCGCGGAGCTCCCCAAAGAGAGCGGCCGGTTCGATTTGCCGATCGCGCTCGGCATCCTCGCCGCCTCGCACCAGCTCGAGGCCGGCGGGTTCTCGAAATACGAATTCGCCGGAGAGCTCTCGCTGACCGGCGAGTTGCGTCCGGTTCGCGGGGCGCTCGCGATGACCTGGCGCGCGGCCCGGGACGGCCGCGCATTCGTCCTGCCCTCCCGGAGCGCCGATGAAGCCGCGCTGGTCGGCGGAGCGAGCATCTATCAGGCGAACTCGTTGCTCGATGTCTGCGCCCACCTGGCCGGCCGGCAGCAGATGCCGCGCCCGGCGGGGCAACCGATCGTCATCGCGCCGGACTATCCGGATCTCGCGGAAGTAAAAGGCCAGGCGCAGGCCAAGCGCGCGCTCGAAGTCGCCGCCGCGGGCGGCCACAGCGTGCTTATGATCGGGCCCCCGGGGACCGGAAAGTCGATGCTGGCGGCGCGCTTCCCGGGCCTGCTGCCGCCGATGAGCGGCGATGAAGCGCTGGAATCCGCGGCCCTTGCTTCCCTGGGCTCGGCCGGCTTTCGCCCCGAGCACTGGAAGCAGCGCCCGTTTCGGGCGCCGCACCACTCGGCCTCGAGCGTCGCGCTGGTGGGTGGAGGCAGCAAGGCGCGCCCCGGAGAAATATCGCTCGCGCATAACGGCGTGTTGTTTCTGGACGAGCTGCCGGAGTTCGACCGGAGAGTCCTCGAAGCGCTGCGCGAACCGCTGGAATCCGGCCGCGTCGCCATTTCGCGCGCCGCGCGCCAGGCGGAGTATCCGGCGCGATTCCAGCTGATCGGGGCGATGAATCCCTGCCCGTGCGGATATCTGGGACATTTCAGCGGCAAGTGCCGCTGCACGCCCGATCAGGTGGCACGCTACCGCCAAAAGCTTTCAGGGCCGCTGCTCGATCGCATCGATATCCAGATCGAAGTGCCCGCCGTGCGCGAAGACGAGCTCCTCGGCGCGGCTCGCGGCGAGAATTCCGTGCAGGTCCGCGAGCGCGTGGAACGGGCGCACGAGCGGCAACTCGCGCGCCAGGGGAAAAACAACACCCGGCTCGGCCCGCGCGAAATCGAACGCATCTGCCCGGCGGAAGAGAGGGCAAGCGCGCTGCTGAAACAGGCGATCGTCAAGCTGCATCTCTCGGCGCGCGCTTACCACCGGGTGCTCAAGCTTGCCCGCACCATAGCGGACCTCGCCGCTGAAACGACGATCGGCGTCAGCCACGTTGCCGAAGCGATCCAGTACCGGCGTCTAGACCGCTCCTTCTAGGTTTCTGCTCACGGGTGCCCGGCGTTGAGCCCCGGCAGCGACCATTCCTTCACCGGCATCGGTCCGGTGATTGGCTTGCCCAAGGCGGGCGCCTCCAGCGCGTAGAGCCCAGTGTCGCTGGCAACCCAGATGATTCTCCGGTCCCATTCGATGAACACGTTGTCGACGGTGCGGTTGTAGCTGTTCCACTTGTCGAGCTCTCCGCCTTGCGGCGGGATGAAGTAGGCGACGATCTTCGGTTTCTTCGGATCGCCGATGTCGTAGCACTGCACGCCGGCATTGAAATGCGCGTAGCAGGTGAAGTTCGGATCGGGCTTGCCCGGCGCCTTGATGTGGGGCGGATTGTGCGGACCGAAACGCCCGCGCTTGTCGCAGAAGGTCTTATAGGGCGCCTCGCGCGGCGGCGTCGGAACCGGCAGCCGAGAAATCGCCTTCGGCGCGGCCGGATCGCGCACGTCGACGATCCACGACGGAACGTATGTCTCGTTGCAATCGGGGCTGAGCGTTTCCGGATTGGTGATCACAAAGCCGCGGTCGAGCCGCGCCACGTCGATCGTGTGAAAGGCGATCACCGTGCCCCGCGTGTACTCGTAGTCGGGCGTGAAGCGGCCGACGAGCTTCGGATTGCGGATTTCCGAGAGGTCGTGGATCAGCATGCCGAACGAACCGTAAGCGCTGTAGCCGAGCTTGCCGCCGTCTTCCACTTTTTTCGGCACGTACATCGGGCCATGCAGGCTGGTGAAGGAAACCTTGTCGCCGTATTCGCGCCAGCTTTTGTACAGCGCCTCTTCCCCGGTGCGCTGTCCCGGCACCCACCACATCGCGACCTGTTTTGGATTCGCCGGGTCGGACACATCCACGACCATGATGCCGTTGCCGTGCCAGCGAATCGGGCTTTCCATGTTGATGAAGCTGTCGTCGGGCGCGGTGTCGAGATAGGCGTAGGCGCCGCCATCGTAGTAATTGCGGTGCGTCCCCGAGCCGGCCTGGATCTTGCGCTTGGGATCGCCGCCATCGGTGGAGAATTCCGAGAGCAAGACGATGTTCGTCGGGTCGGTTGCGTCCCAGATACGAATACCGCGCAAGCCCGGCCCCTGCCTGGTTTTTTCGATGAGGCTCGGATCGTCGTACTTGCCGTTCGGCGCCGTGGCCGTGGTCGAAGTGATCGGCGAGGACGCCCCGGTGACGAGGATCCATTTGCCGAGCTTCTTGTTGTAGGCGACCTGCAATTGCGAACCCCTGAAGGCCGCGTGCTTTACGAGTTTCGGTGCCCGCGGGTCGGTGACGTCGATCACGTCGCCATTTTGCAGAATCAACCTGCGCGAGCCGATCGCCATCATCTGCAGTTTGTGGCCGCGTTCCTCGCCGAGCTGGAACACGCCGAGCACCTTCATGTTCTTCGCGTAGCTGTTGCGATCGAGGTATTCCAGGCTTCCCTTGTGAGGATGCGGATGCTGGTTGGCAAAGGCGCTGCTGGATGACGCCGCCATCGCGAGCGCGACGACGACCTCGGCCGCGATCGCGTTCCTGCGAGCAAAGGTGATCACTTGGAGCCCTCCTTGGGATTGGCGCCTGCGGATCTAGCCGCGAAATCCGGATAAGTCGACCGGTCCGTCGAACACGTTTCTTGCCAGCTGAAGAAAGCTTCCGGCGCGCGCCGGATCCCAGCCGCCGTATCGGGCGTTGCCGCGGAATTTGCGCTCGATCTCTTCGCGCGCGAGCGGTTCATGCACGCCGCCGCGGATATGCGGCTGGCGTTCCTCGAAAACACGTCCGTCCCGCAGCGTCATTTTTACGTGACCTGTATAGGCCTTCGGGTAGGGGTTGCCCGGATCGATCGCGTAGCGCACCTTGGATGCGAGTGCGAGGATGCGCGGGTCGCGCACCGTTTCCTCGGAAAAGGCCTCGAGCCCGGCACTGCCGGTGACGAACGCGACGGCGATGTTGAACGGCGCGCTGAACTTCGCCGCGTAATCGTTCGCCGGCCGGTGCTTGGAGGCAAGCGGCTCCCACAGCCGGTGCACGTAGCCTTCGGCCGTCTCGCACAGCACCGCGGCGACATCCTCCGCGGCGAAGCCTTTTTTTGCCAATCGCAGCGCGCAGTCGATATACGGCTGGTTCATGGTTCCGGTCGCGTAGGGCTTGAAGGCGAGGCCTTCCATCAGCCATTCCCTGCCGAAATCGCGCGTGAGCGCGTCGAAATCGCCTTCCCGGGTGTGGGCGAATCCGAAGAAAAACCCATGGGTGCCTTCGAACACGGTGCGCGGCCCGAGGAATCCTTCGCGCCCGATGCGCGCGGCGTGCACCCCGATGCGCGCCGCCCAGCCCGCGTGCAGGCGCTTGGTCCAGGCGCCCTCCGCGAGGTACTCGATGATCCCGCCCGCCATGCTGCCGGCAATGCCTA
>DATHJM010000045.1:0-15249 GCA_035489775.1 Burkholderiales bacterium | reverse complement strand
TGCTGCAAATTACGCTCGGCTCAGCGTGCCGATGTTAAAGGCTGCCTAGGCGGACAGTCCTCCGCACCCGCGGAGATCGCAACAAAAAAGGCCGGAGCGATCCGGCCTTTTCTTTTGGTCAGGCGAAATGGCTACTCTTTGGCGACCTCTGCCTCGGGCCCTTCCTTCGGTTCAGGCCGGTCGAGCAATTCGACCAGAGCCATAGGCGCATTGTCTCCCTTTCTGAACCCGTGTTTCAGAATGCGCAGATACCCTCCGTTTCGCTTGGCGTAGCGCGGCCCGAGTTCGGCGAAGAGCTTCGCCACGATGTCGCGGTCGCGTAAGCGGTTGAACGCCGCACGGCGGTTGGCGAGCGTGGGTTTCTTGCCCAAGGTGATCATGGGCTCCACCACGCGGCGCAGCTCCTTTGCCCTGGGAAGGGTGGTCTGGATGATCTCGTGCCTGAGCAGCGAGACGGTCATATTGCGCAACATCGCCAGGCGATGGCTGCTGGTGCGGTTGAGCTTCCTGAGTCCGTGGCGGTGGCGCATCTTCTTGTCCCTTCGCCTCGATTACGAGGTACGCGCGGTCTCCAGCCCGGCCGGAGGCCAGTTCTCGAGCTTCATGCCGAGCGTCAGCCCGCGCGAGGCCAGCACTTCCTTGATCTCGTTGAGCGATTTTCTGCCCAGATTGGGCGTCTTGAGAAGCTCAGTCTCGGTGCGCTGGATCAGGTCGCCGATGTAATAGATGTTTTCCGCCTTGAGGCAATTCGCCGAGCGCACGGTGAGCTCGAGATCGTCCACCGGGCGCAGCAGGATCGGATCGACCTGCGGGGCTTTCTTTTCCTCGACCGCCGGAGCCGTGCCTTCGAGCGCCGCGAAAACGGAAAGCTGATCGACCAGGATCCTCGCTGCGTAACGGATCGCCTCCTCGGGCTCGATCACACCGTTTGTCTCGATGTCGATGATAAGCTTGTCCAAATCGGTACGTTGCTCCACGCGGGCGGACTCGACCGAATAGGACACACGCCTGACGGGAGAGAACGAAGCGTCCAGTATGATCTTGCCGATGCCCTTGGATTCCTCGGGAACGACGCGGAGATTCCCGGGGATGTATCCGCGGCCGTTCTCGACCTTGATCTGCATCTCGATCTTGCCTCCGGGGGAGAGATGCGCGATCACGTGCTCAGGGTTGATGATTTCGACGTCGTGAGTAGCCTCGATATCGCCCGCAGTCACCGGACCCTCGCCCTTTTTCTTCAGGTTGAGCAGCGCGTCCTCGCGGTTGTGAAGCTTGAGCACCACGCCCTTGAGGTTGAGCAAGATATCGACGACGTCCTCCTGGACGCCCTCGATCGTCGAGTATTCATGGAGCACTCCCGCGATCTGCACTTCGGTCGCTGCGAATCCGGGCATCGAAGAAAGCAGGACGCGGCGCAGCGCATTGCCAAGCGTATGGCCATACCCGCGTTCGAACGGCTCCATCACGACTTTCGCGTGATTGGGGGCTATGCCCTGGACGTCGATGATGCGCGGTTTCAGAAATCCACTGGTTTGCATGTAAGACCCTCGATACGAGTTGGCTTGCGCCGGATACTTCGAGCAGCGTTATTTCGAATACAGCTCGACCACCAGGCTTTCGTTGATCGTGGAAGGAAGATCGGAACGTGCCGGAAGCGCCTTGAACGTGCCTTTCATTTCCTTCGCGTTGACCTCGATCCATTCCGGGAAGCCGCGCGTTTCGGCAGCAGCGACCGCGCCCTTGATGCGAAGCTGCTCCTTCGCCTTCGCCACGACTTCGACGGTGTCACCCGGCCGCACCTGGTAGGACGGCATGTTGACGCGTTTGCCGTTTACGAGGATGGCGTTATGGCGCACGATCTGGCGCGCCTCGGTGCGGCTCGCACCGAACCCCATGCGGTACGAAACGGTATCCAGACGCGACTCCAGCAGCTGCAGAAGGCGCTCGCCGGTGACGCCTTTGCTGCGCGAGGCCTCTGCATAGGTCTTGCGGAACTGGCGCTCGAGCAGCCCGTATATGCGGCGCAGCTTCTGCTTCTCCCGCAGCTGCTTGCCGAAATCGGACATGCGGCCGCCGCTTTTCTGGCCGTGCTGTCCCGGCGCATAGCTGCGGCGCTCGATCGCGCATTTGTCGGTAAAGCATTTCTCGCCCTTGAGGAAGAGCTTCTCCCCCTCGCGGCGGCACTGGCGGCACTTCGCATCCAGATCTCGGGCCATGCGTATCCTCTATATGCGCCGTCTTTTCGGCGGCCTGCAACCGTTGTGGGGCACTGGGGTCACATCCGCGATGCTGCTGATCTTGAGACCCAGTGCATTGAGGGCGCGCACGGCCGATTCCCGTCCGGGGCCGGGCCCTTTGATGCGCACCTCGAGATTCTTTACGCCGCACTCCTGTGCCGCGCGGCCCGCCTGCTCGGCCGCAACTTGCGCGGCGAACGGCGTCGATTTCCTCGAGCCCTTGAAGCCTGCGGCGCCCGAGGTCGCCCACGCCAAGGCGTTGCCCTGGCGGTCGGTAATAGTGACGATGGTGTTGTTGAACGAGGCGTGAATGTGGGCGATACCTTCGGCCACGTTTTTTTTGACCTTCTTGCGAACGCGTGCTGCAGCGGTCGGTGCGACAGGCGGTTTTGCCATATACGGGATCCTCGCTTGCTCAGCCGGCCTTCGGGGCCGCAGCGGTAATCTTCACCGCGGCCTTGCGCGGACCCTTCCGCGTGCGCGCGTTGGTTCGGGTGCGCTGGCCGCGAACCGGAAGTCCCTTGCGATGACGGGTGCCACGATAGCAGCCGAGGTCCATCAGCCGCTTGATATTCATCGACACCTCGCGACGCAGGTCGCCCTCGACGGTAAATCTTGCGACTTGCTCGCGCAGCCGCTCCATATCAGACTCCGACAAGTCTTTGATTTTAGAATGCTTATTGACCTTGGCCGCGCCGCAGATCGCCTGCGCGCGCGAGCGCCCGACGCCGAAGATCGCCTGTAGCGCGATCTCGGCATGCTGGTGATTCGCAATGTTGACTCCCGCGATGCGGGCCATACTCTGCTCCGTTTATTGGCCGAAAAGGAAACCCAAAATTATAACGTGAAATCCGTCCTTTAACTATCGATTTGCTACCCCTGCCTCTGCTTGTGGCGGGGATCCTTGCAGATGACGCGCACCACGCCCCTGCGGCGCACGATCTTGCAGTTGCGGCAAATCCTTTTCACCGAGGCGAGTACTTTCATGCGTATTTCCTTTTCGATCAATTCACTTCGCGCGGAATATGATGCGTCCGCGAGTCAGGTCGTAGGGGGTCAGCTCGACCGTCACCTTGTCTCCGGGGAGAATCCGGATGTAGTGCATGCGCATCTTTCCGGAGATGTGTCCCAGTACGACGTGTCCGTTTTCCAGCTTGACGCGAAAGGTTGCATTGGGCAAGGTTTCCATGATCTCTCCCTGCATCTGGATCACGTCTTCTTTCGCCATGTTCGCTGCTATTGCCCTTCCCTCTGAATGGGGGGATCGGGGTGCGCCCCCTTGTTTCCTTGCTGTTTAGCGGGTGGGAAATCCCGCCCCCTTGAAATTGGCCTTCTTGAGCAGGCTCTCGTACTGGTGCGTCATGATGTAGGCCTGCACCTGCGCCATGAAGTCCATGGTCACCACGACGATAATGAGGAGCGAGGTGCCGCCGAAGTAGAACGGCACGTTCCAACGCAGGATAAGGAACTCTGGCAGCAGGCAAACCAAAGTGACGTAGATGGCGCCCGCCAGGGTCAGCCTCAGAAGGATCTTCTCGAGATACTTCGCCGTCTGGTCGCCGGGCCGGATGCCGGGAACGAAGGCGCCCGATTTCTTGAGGTTGTCCGCCGTCTCCTTGGGATTGTATTGCAAGGCCGTGTAGAAAAAGCAGAAGAAAACGATGGCGCTTGCATACAACATGACGTACACGGGCTGGCCCGGCGTTAGCGTGGATGCAAGGTCCCTGATCATCAGGCTGAATGCCGCCCCAACCTGTCCCTTCGTCAGCAGTTCCCAGGTGTTGCTGCCCGCGACACCGCTCGTAAACCAGCCGGCAAGGGTCGCGGGAAATAGGATGATCGATGAGGCGAAGATCGGCGGTATGACGCCTGACATGTTGAGCTTGAAGGGCAGGTGCGAGGCCTGTCCGCCGTAGACCTTGTTTCCGATCTGGCGCTTGGCGTAGTTGACCAGGATCTTTCTCTGACCGCGCTCGACGAAACAGACGGCCCAAGTCACCAAAACGACGGCGATTGTAATCGCGAGCGCCGTAAGCGGAAACATGGCGCCGGTGCGGACCAGCTCGAGCATTCCGGCGACTGCGTTCGGCAATCCCGCTGCGATGCCGGCAAAGATGATGATAGAGATGCCGTTGCCCAGGCCACGCTCGGTCACCTGCTCGCCGAGCCACATCAGGAACATGGTGCCGGTCACCAGCGTCACGACGGTAGTGAAGCGGAACATCAACCCCGGGTCGATCACAAGCCCGGGTTGCGACTCGAGTGCGATCGAGATGCCAGTCGCCTGGAAAAGCGCGAGAAATACCGTCCCGTAGCGCGTGTACTGCGTGATCTTGCGCTGGCCCGCCTGGCCTTCTTTTTTGAGCTGCTCCAGCTGCGGGGACACCGCGGTCATCAGTTGCATGATGATCGAGGCCGAGATATACGGCATGATGCCGAGCGCGAAGATGGTGAAGCGCGAAAGCGCTCCGCCCGAGAACATGTTGAACAGGCCGAGAATTCCTCCCTGCTGCGACTGGAACAGCTCGGCGAGCCGGATCGGATCGATACCCGGCACCGGAATGTGCGCGCCGATGCGGAAAACGACCAATGCCAGAAGCAGAAACGTCAGGCGCTTCTTCAGATCACCGAACCTCCCGGTCTTGCCGAGCTGCGGAGTCGGGGTAGCCATCTACGATTTACCGCCTTTCTTGCCCTCCGCCCCGGGCCGAGGTTCCTTTGCCTCGCGTTTCTCTTTCCCTTCGCCCTTGTCTTTCCTTTCGCCCTTGTCTTTCGCGCCGCGTTCGCCTTTTGATTCGCCCGCTTCCTTGGCGTTGCCTGCGCGCTTTTCAGATCCGGCTTCCCCCTTGCCCGACTTGGCCTCGGCCTGCGGCTGGGGCGCCGGTACGGCCTTTGGCTCGCGTTTCGGCTTGGGTTGCGGAATGGGCGCATCGGTGCTGCCGCCCGCCGCTTCGATTGCGGCGCGCGCGCCCTTGCTCACCGCGACACCGGTAAGGGTCACTTTGCGCGTCAGCTTGCCGGAGACGATCACCTTGGCTTTCTTGGCCGATCCCGGAACCACGCCTGCTTCTTTCAACACGGCGAGGTCGATTTTCTCGGCCTTGACGCGCTCGAGATCCGATAGCAGCACCTCGGCGGTATCCTCCCGGGTCGGCGAGTTGAAGCCGCGCTTGGGCAGCCTGCGCTGCAGCGGCATCTGCCCGCCCTCGAAGCCCACCTTGTGAAAGCCTCCGGAGCGCGCCCTCTGGCCCTTGTGCCCGCGGCCGCCCGTTTTGCCCGTCCCCGACCCAATGCCGCGTGCAACGCGCTTGCGCACGTGCTTCGAGCCGGGAGCGGGTTTCAGCGTATTGAGTTCCATTTATCCCTCGAGGCGCACCAGGTAAATCACGCTGTTGATCATGCCGCGCACTTGCGGCGTGTCCGTGAGTTCCACGGTTTGACGCAAGCGCCGCAGCCCCAAGCCGCGCACGGTGGCGCGATGCTCCTTCCTGCAGCCGTTGGTGCTTTTGACGAGCGTCACGCGAATTTTCTTGTCGGCCATATGCGTATTGCCCTCAGCTGGTGATTTCTTCGATCGTCTTGCCGCGTTTGGCCGCGATTTGCGCGGGAGTATTCATCCTTTTGAGACCGTCGAGCGTCGCGCGAACCACGTTGTAGGGATTGGTCGAGCCGATGCACTTGGCGAGCACGTTGGTCACCCCCAACACTTCGAACACAGCGCGCATGGGGCCGCCGGCGATGATGCCCGTCCCTTCGGAGGCCGGCTGCATGATCACTTTCGAGGAGCCGTGTTTGCCGATCACGGCGTGCTGCAGCGTGCCGTTCTTCAGGGACACGCGGAACATCTTGCGGCGCGCCTCTTCCAGAGATTTCTGGACAGCCACCGGCACTTCGCGCGCCTTGCCCTTGCCCATGCCCACCGCGCCGTCGCCGTCGCCGACCACGCTGAGTGCGGCAAAGCCGAGGATCCGTCCGCCCTTCACCACCTTGGTGACGCGGTTCACGGAGACCATCTTCTCCTTCAGGCCGTCCGAGCGCTGTTCGCCGCCCTGCATTCTGGGTTGCATTCTCGCCATCGTGATTCCTCTAGAGTGCTCGCCTAAATTGGGACTTCAGGAGGAAAGCCTCCTGTTCGTCGCCAATCTAGAACTTGAGGCCGGCCTCTCGCGCGGCGTCTGCCAGCGCTTTGACCCTGCCGTGGTACTTGTAGCCGGAGCGGTCGAACGCGACGGCCTCGATTCCCAGACCTTTCGCCTTCTCGGCGATACGCCTGCCTACCGCCACTGCTGCCGCTTTGTTCCCGCCATTCGGGACTTTGGTGCGCACTTCCTTCTCCACGGTGGAGGCGGAGGTCAACACCTTGCCGTCCACCGAGTGCAGTTGGGCGTAGATGTGAGTGTTGGTTCGGTGCACAGCCAGCCGCACCTTCGCCAATTCATGGATTTTCCGGCGCGTCTGCGAAGCGCGCCGAAGCCTTGCCGCATTTTTGTCGATCATCGCGGTTCCCTACTTCTTCTTGGTTTCTTTCAAGATCACCCGTTCGTTGGAATAGCGCACACCTTTGCCCTTGTAAGGCTCGGGCGAGCGGTAGGCGCGCACCTCGGCGGCAACCTGTCCCACTTGCTGCTTGTCCAACCCCTTGATGACGATTTCGGTCTGCGAGGGAGTCTCGACCTTCACCCCTTTGGGCATCGGGTGCACCACCGGATGCGAAAAGCCCAGCGTGAGGTTCAACTTGTCCCCTTGTGCCTGAGCGCGATAGCCGACCCCGACCAGCGTCAGCCGCTTCTCGAAACCCTTGGTCACCCCGAGCACCATGTTCGCGGCAAGCGCCCGCAGCGTTCCCGACATTGCGTTCGCCTCGTCCGAACTCCCGAGAGCCTTGAATACCAGCTTGTCGCCGTCCTTCTCGATGCTGACGTCGCTGCGCAGGCGCTGCGACAGCGTTCCGAGCGGCCCCTTGATGGAGAGAGCCTCGGCGGCAAGCGTCGCCTCGACGCCCTTGGGCAGGGTTACGGGATATTTTGCGATGCGGGACATGGCGGTTTCCTAGGCGACGATGCACAGCACTTCGCCGCCGACGCCGGTGGCGCGCGCCTTGCGGTCGGTCATGACTCCCTTGGAGGTGGAGACGATTGCGACGCCGAGGCCGTTCATGACGCGGGGCAGCTCGTCGCGCCCCTTGTAGACACGCAATCCCGGAGTGGACACGCGCTCGATTTTCTCGATCACGGGCTTGTCCGCGTAGTACTTGAGCCCGATCTCGAGCTCCGGCTTGCCTTCCTTCTCGCGAACGGTGAAGCCGTCGATGTACCCCTCGTCCTTGAGCACCTGGGCGATGGAGATCTTCAGCTTGGAGGACGGGACGCCGACCGCGGTCTTTCCGACCATCTGGGCGTTGCGGATGCGTGTCAGCATGTCGGCAATGGGATCGGTCATGCTCATGCGGAAACCTCCTACCAGCTCGCCTTGATCAGGCCCGGAATCTCCCCGCGCAGCGCGATTTCGCGCAGCTTGTTGCGCCCAAGCCCGAACTTGCGGAACACTCCGCGCGGCCGGCCGGTCAGGCTGCAACGGTTGCGCAGCCGCACGGGCGAGGCGTTCCTCGGCAGTTGCTGCTGCTTCTCGCGCGCCTCCTGGCGGTCTTCGTCGGAACGCCTGGCGTCGTTGATGATTGCGAGCAGCGCCGCACGTCTGGCGGCGTACTTGGCCACCGTCTTGCGGCGTTTTTTGTCGCGGTTGACTAGGGCGAGTTTGGCCATGGCGATCCTTCAGGTCTTGAACGGAAAGCGGAAGGCGGCAAGCAGCGCGCGCGCCTCGTCGTCGTTTTTCGCGGTCGTGGTGATGCTGATGTTGAGCCCTCGCAGAGCGTCGATCTTGTCGTATTCGATTTCCGGAAAGATGATCTGCTCCTTGACGCCTAGGCTGTAGTTGCCGCGACCGTCGAATGCACGGCTCGAGATGCCGCGGAAGTCACGGATGCGCGGGATCGCCACGGTGACCAGGCGATCGAGAAACTCGTACATGCGCTTGCCGCGCAAGGTCACCATGCACCCGACCGGAAACCCTTTGCGAACCTTGAACGTCGCGATCGACTTCTTGGCATTGGTGACCACGGGTTTCTGGCCGGCGATCTTGGTGAGGTCGGCGACCGCGTTGTCCATGATTTTCTTGTCCGTCGTCGTCTCGCCCACGCCCATATTGAGCGTGATCTTCTTGATGCGCGGGACCTGCATCGAGGTCTTGTACCCGAACTTCTTCATCAGATCGGGCACCACGTCCTTGCGGTAGTAGTCTTGTAGTCGAGCCATAGATGGGTTTTTCGAAGTCCTAGGGGCAGGCTTTACGAATCCTTACGGATTAAGCGTCCACCATTTCGCCGTTGGACTTGAACACGCGCACCTTGCGCCCGTCCTCCATCAGCTTGAAGCCGATGCGGTCGGCTTTCTTGGTCTGCGGGTTGTACAGCGCGACGTTCGAGATATCGATTGGCATGTCCTTGTCGACGATGCCTCCGGTCAGACCCTTCATGGGGTTGGGGCGCTGGTGTTTCTTGACGCGGTTGACACCCTCCACGACCAGGTGCCTTGCATCCACGATCCGCAGCACCGTCCCGCGCTTTCCCTTGTCCTTGCCGGTGGTGACGATGACGTCATCGCCTTTCCTGATTTTTTCCATTGTCTCGAGCTCTCAGCCGCGGCAGGTCATCACAGCACTTCGGGCGCGAGCGAGACGATCTTCATGAAGCGCTCGCTGCGAAGTTCCCGGGTCACGGGCCCGAAGATGCGCGTGCCGATCGGCTCCATCTTGGGTGTAAGGAGCACCGCCGCGTTCGAGTCGAACCGGATGCGGCTGCCGTCCGCGCGGCGCACGCCGAAGGCCGTACGCACCACCACGGCGTGGTAGATCTCGCCCTTCTTGACGCGGCCGCGCGGGGCGGCGTCCTTGATGCTCACCCTGATCACGTCGCCGATGTTGGCGTAGCGGCGCTTCGAGCCGCCCAGCACCTTGATACACATCACAGCGCGTGCGCCGGTGTTATCGGCGACATCGAGCACCGTCTGCATCTGAATCATTTTTCCATCTCCAACTTGTCCGGCCCGATGCGCTACGGGCAGGCAGTTTTGGATCCCGTCCGGGACGTGAAAAGGCAGCGAATTCTACGCGAAATCAAAACCTTTGCCAAGCATTATACCTTTGCCAAGCATTAAACCGTTGCCAAGCCTAATCTGCTTACGCCGCCCGCGCCTTCTCGACCAGCTTGGCGATCCGCCAGGCCTTGGTCCTGGAAATCGGGCGGCACTCTTCGATGAGGACCAGATCGCCCTCGCTGCATTCGTTCTTCTCGTCGTGGGCATGGTACTTCTTCGAGCGGGTCACGATCTTTCCATACATTGGATGGGTGACGCGGCGCTCGACCAGTACCGTCACGGTCTTGTCCATCTTGTCGCTGACGACTCGTCCGGTCAGCGTCCGGGTGGTCTTGCCCTCGCTCATTTCACTTCCGCCTTTTCCTTTAGGATGGTGCGCACCCGCGCGATGTCCCGGCGCACTCTTTTCAGTTGGCTGTTGTTGGTGAGCTGCTGCGTCGCCTTCTGCATGCGCAGGCCGAACTGGGCGCGCAGCAGCTCCTCGAGCTCCTCGGAAAGCTGCGCCGGATCCTTGGCGCGGAGTTCACTGGCCTTCATGATCGTATATCTTCTCCAATGTCGGGGACAGACAAGGGGCATGCCCTCTTGTTCTACCCTCACCCCATCTGACGGAGCACGAATACCGTGCGCAGCGGGAGCTTGGCTGAGGCAAGCGCGAACGCCTGCCGCGCCGTCGGCTCATCGACCCCGTCCATTTCGAAGAGCACCTTGCCCGGCCTGATCTCGGCGACGAAATACTCCGGGTTCCCCTTGCCGTTGCCCATCCGCACCTCTGCAGGCTTTTGCGAAACGGGCTTGTCCGGAAAGATGCGGATGAAAATGCGCCCGCCCCGCTTGATGTGGCGTGTCATGGCACGGCGACCCGCCTCGATCTGGCGCGCGGTAAGCCGTCCGCGGGTCGTCGCCTTCAGGCCGTATTCGCCGAAGGAAACCTTCGTTCCCCGCGTGGCGACGCCCCTGTTGCGTCCCTTCTGTTGCTTGCGATATTTGGTCCGAGCCGGTTGCAGCATGGAATCTCCTCGACTATGCCTTGGGTTTTCTGGATTTCTTCACTGCGGTTTTCGGCTTCGCTTCCGACTTCGCTTCGGCCTTTCCCTTCGCATCGCCCCCGGCTTTTTTCGCGGCGACCGGGTGAGGCCGGGCGGCCCTGGGCTTGGCCTGGGGCGCGGCGGGACTCACTGTGTCGGGTGCCGTCCTGGCTGCAGCGATCGGTTCGGGTTTCTCTTCGGGGGCGCTAGGCGCAGGTCTCGGCGTCACTTTCTTCACTTTCTTCGCCGCGAGAATCTCGTCGGCGGTCGGAGCCGGAGGCGCGACCGGCTGGTCGCCCTTGGCCATCACTTCGCCCTTGTACACCCAGCACTTGATGCCGATCACGCCGTAAGTGGTCTTCGCTTCGGAAAAGCCATAGTCGATGTCCGCGCGCAGCGTGTGGAGCGGCACGCGCCCCTCGCGATACCATTCGGTGCGTGCAATCTCGATGCCGTTCAAGCGCCCCGCGCTCATGATCTTGATCCCCTGAGCGCCCAGGCGCATGGCGTTTTGCATTGCGCGCTTCATTGCGCGGCGGAACATGATGCGCTTCTCGAGCTGCTGCGCGATCGAGTCGGCGATGAGCTGCGCATCGACCTCGGGCTTGCGGATTTCCTCGATGTTGACGTGCACCATCTGCACGCCCAGGAGCTTGCGCAGATCGGCCTTGAGCATCTCGATGTCCTCGCCCTTCTTGCCGATCACGACGCCCGGCCGCGCGCTATGGATGGTGATCCGGGCGTCCTTGGCCGGCCGCTCGATCACCACCTTGCCGACCGAGGCGTGGGAAAGCCGTTTCTTCAGATAATCGCGGACCTTCAGGTCCTCGTTCAGCATCGTGGCGAAGTTCCTGCTGTTGGCGTACCAGCGCGAGGACCAGTTCTTGTTGACGCTGAGCCTGAAGCCGATCGGGTGGATTTTCTGTCCCATGAGGGCGTCCTATTTCTTTGCTTGCTTGACCGGGGGTTTTTTCTTTTCTTCGTCAGCCACGGTCACGAAGATATGGCAGGTTCGCTTGGTAATGCGGTTGCCGCGGCCTTTGGCGCGCGCCTGAAAACGCTTGAGCGATGTGGCCTGCTCGACGAAAATGGTCTTTACCTTCAACTCATCGACGTCCGCGCCATCGTTGTGCTCGGCATTGGCAATCGCCGATTCCAGCACCTTCTTGATGATGTGCGCCCCCTTCTTCGGACTGAAGGCAAGCAGATTGAGCGCCTTTTCCACCGGGAGCCCGCGGATCTGGTCGGCGACGAGCCGCCCTTTCTGGGCCGAAAGCCGTACCCCATATAGCGTCGCGCGGGTTTCCATGCTCGCTCCCTTATTTCTTCTCGCCGCCGGCGGCGGGTGTCGGCGCCGGGGCGGCGCCTGGCGCGGGGGCCCCCGGCCCAGCCGAAGCGCCCTGCCCCCCGGCCCCCCCTCCGCCGGTTCTCGCGGCCGCAGCGGCCTCCAGAACCTTCTTGTCCGCCATGCCGTGGCTCTTGAAAATTCGAGTCAGCGCGAATTCGCCCAGCTTGTGCCCCACCATGTTTTCCGAGATGTATACCGGAACGTGCTGCTTGCCGTTGTGGACCGCAATGGTCAGCCCGACGAAATCCGGCAGAATCGTGGAACGCCGCGACCAGGTCTTGATCGGACGCTTGTCGCTTGCGGCACGCGCCGCGCCGACCTTCTTCACCAGGTGATGGTCCACGAAAGGACCCTTCTTGACCGAGCGTCCCATGGTCTAGCCCTTGTCTCGTTTTTTGTGCCGGAATTGGATGATCATGCCGCGCGTGCGCTTGTTCTTGCGAGTCTTGTAGCCCTTGGTCAGCACCCCCCAGGGACTCACGGGATGCTGCCCTGCTGCGGTCTTTCCCTCACCGCCGCCATGCGGATGGTCGATCGGATTCATCGCAACGCCGCGCACGGTGGGCCGCACGCCGCGCCAGCGGACGCGGCCGGCCTTGCCGATCGATTCCAGGCTGTGCTCCTCGTTGCCGACCTCGCCGATGGTGGCGCGGCAGTCGACGTGCACCTTGCGTATTTCCCCCGAACGCAGCCTGACCTGTGCGTAGCTGCCTTCCCGCGCGAGAAGCTGCACGGACGTGCCTGCAGCGCGGGCCAGCTGGGCGCCCTTGCCCGGCTGCATTTCGACGCAGTGAATCGTCGTTCCGACCGGGATATTTCTGAGCGGCAGGGCGTTGCCTGACTTGATCGGCGCTTCCGCTCCCGACAAAAGCTGCGTCCCCGCCGCGACGCCCTTGGGCGCGATGATGTAGCGGCGCTCGCCGTCGGCGTAACAAAGCAGCGCGAGGCTCGCGCTGCGGTTCGGATCGTACTCCAGCCGCTCGACCTTGGCCGCAATGCCGTCCTTGTTGCGGCGGAAATCGACGATGCGGTAGTGGTGCTTGTGGCCGCCGCCCTGGTGGCGCACGGTGATGTGGCCGTTGACGTTGCGACCGGCCTTCTTGGATTGCTTCTCGACCAGGGGCGCGTAAGGCCCGCCCTTGTGCAGATCGGGATTGACCACCTTGACGAGCTGCCGGCGGCCGGGCGAAGTAGGTTTGACTTTGACGAGCGGCACTGTCTACTCCTGAGCCTGAAAGGTGATTTCCTGCTTCTTGCCGTCGGGTCCCGGCATCAGGGACACGTAGGCCTTTTTCCAGTTGCGGCGGCGCCCTTCGAAGCGCCCGAAGCGCTTGTCCTTGCCTTTGACATTGGTGACCTGGACCGATTTAACCTTGGTCTTGAACATCAGCTCGACCGCCGCCTTGATTTCGGGTTTGGTCGCATCGGCCACGACGCGAAATACGTATTGGTTGTTCCTCTCGCCGACAAAGGTGCTCTTCTCCGAGACCTGCGGCGCGAGCAATACCTGCATCAAGCGCTCCTTGTCCAGGGTCGCGGTCATTTCAGAAGCTCCTCGAACCTTGCCATCGCTTTCTTCGTCAGGATGACGTGCTCGAACTGGATCAGCGATACCGGATCGGCGTGGTTCACGTCGAGCACGCGCACGTTCACGAGGTTGCGCGAAGACAGCAACAGGTTCTGGTCCACCTCGTCGGTGATGATGAGCGCCGTGTCCAGACCCATCTGCTTGAGCTTCTGCGCGAGGAGCTTCGTCTTCGGCGCCTCGACGCTGAAAGTCTCCACCAGCTTCAGCCGCTCCTCGCGCGCGAGCTGCGACAGGATCGAGCACATTCCCGCGCGATACATCTTGCGATTCACTTTCTGGGAGAAGTTCTCGTCCGGCGAATTCGGAAAAATCTTGCCGCCCCCGCGCCACAGCGGGCTTGCAACATCGCCGGCGCGGGCGCGGCCCGTGCCCTTCTGCCGCCACGGCTTCTTGTGCGAGTGGCGAACGTCGCTGCGCCCCTTTTGCGCGCGCGTGCCGCGGCGGGCGTTCGCCTGGTAGGCGATGACTATCTGATGCACCAGCGACTCGTTGAACTCGCGTCCGAACAATGCGTCGGATGCGGCCACCGTCGCCGCGCTCTTGCCCTGCTCGTTGATGAGCTTGAGCTCCATCACGCCCCCTTGGCTGCCGGCGCGGGTGCCGCCTTGGCTGCGGGTGCCGCCTTGGCGGCCTGCGCGGGTGCAGCCTTGGCCGCTGAAGCTGCGGCCTTCGACGGCGCTGCCTTGGGCGACGGGCCTTTGACCCGCGTCGCCTTGGTGGTCGGCCGCACGACGATGTCGCGGCCACGGCTTCCCGGCACGGAACCTTTTACGAGGAGCAACTGGCGCTCGGCGTCGATGCGCACCACCTCAAGGCCTTGCACAGTGCGGTGCACGGCGCCCAGATGGCCGGCCATGCGCTTGCCCGGAAACACGCGGCCCGGATCCTGCGCCATCCCGGTCGAGCCCGGCTTCTTGGTCGAAAGCGAATTGCCGTGGCTGGCACGGTTCGAAGAAAAGTGGTGGCGCTTGATGACCCCCGCAAAGCCCTTGCCCTGCGAGACCCCGGAGACATCCACGATCTGCCCGACTTTGAAGATGTCGGGACCGATCTTCCCCCCCAACTTGAAGTTGGCGACATCGTTTTCGGGCACGCGGAATTCGCGCAGTATGTGACCGGCCTCGACCGCAGCCTTGGCGAGGTGGCCGGCTGCGGCCTTGTTGACGCGGGAAGCGCGGCGCTTCCCGAAAGTGACCTGCACGGCGCTGTAGCCGTCGGTCGCGGCGGACTTGATCTGCGTCACGCGGTTGTCGGAAACGTCCAGCACGGTCACCGGCAGCGAGTCGCCGTCATCGGTGAAAACGCGGGTCATGCCGACCTTGCGGCCGACCAATCCTAAAGTCATTTTCTTACCCTTTTTCCAAAGGTGCCGACTGCTATTGGTCGGCGGTTAAATTGTGCGGCTACTGCACTTACAGCTTGATCTCGACATCGACTCCGGCCGGCAGATCGAGCTTCATCAGCGCATCCACCGTCTTGTCGGTGGGATCGATGATGTCCATCAGGCGCAAGTGCGTCCTGATCTCGAGCTGGTCGCGCGAGGTCTTGTCCGCGTGCGGGCTGCGCAGCACGTCGAAGCGCTCGATTCGCGTCGGCAGCGGTACGGGGCCCTTCACGACGGCGCCCGTGCGCTTGGCCGTATCCACGATCTCCAGCGCCGACTGGTCGATCAGCCGATAGTCGAACGCCTTGAGCCTGATCCTGATTTTCTGGCTTTGTACGGCCATTTTACTCGACCACTTTCGTCACCACGCCCGCGCCCACGGTCTTGCCGCCCTCGCGGATGGCAAACCTCAGACCCTGCTCCATCGCAATCGGGGCAATCAGCGTCACCACCATCTTGATGTTGTCCCCAGGCATCACCATCTCGGTGCCCGCGGGCAGCTCGCAGCTGCCC
>DATHJM010000044.1:0-11153 GCA_035489775.1 Burkholderiales bacterium | reverse complement strand
GATTGCAGATGGCGGTGAGCGGCACGCCGATGACGTTGATGTCGTCGCGGAACTTCGACTTCGGCAGGGGCTTGGTGTCGTCGTAGAAGAGATACCCGCCCGGATCGATCTCCTTCACGTCCTGGTCCCAGGTCTGCGGGTTCATCGCGACCATGAGATCGACGCCGCCGCGGCGGCCGAGCCAGCAGGACTCCGAGACGCGCACCTCGTACCACGTCGGCAGGCCCTGGATGTTCGATGGGAAAATGTTGCGCGGGCTGACCGGCACGCCCATACGCAAGATCGCTTTGGCAAAGAGCTCATTGGCGGATGCCGACCCCGAGCCGTTCACATTGGCGAACTTGACGACGAAGGCGTTGACGGATTCGATGCGCTTGGTCATCGGAGTGCGCAACTGCAATTCCCTTCCTCATCGAGGAGGGGTGCCCGCGCAGCGGGCGGGGTGGTGAGGCGGTGCGCAAAACCACCCCGGCGCTTCGCGCCACCCCTCCTTTGCAAGGAGGGGAAAAAACGAAGCGCGCGCAGCTTCATGATCACGCAGCTTTCTGGTGATGCGTCCGGCACGAGGGGCCGGCGAGAGCCATGTCGAGAAGGAATTTCTGCATGTCCCAGGCTCCGGTCGGGCAGCGCTCGGCGCACAGTCCGCAGTGCAGGCAGACGTCCTCGTCCTTTGCCATGATCCTTCCGGTTTTGAGCGCGCCGGACACGTACAGGTCCTGGGTCGGGTTCTTCGCCGGGGCCATGAGGCGCGTGCGCAGACCCGGCTCCTCGCCGTTCTGCGTGAAGGTGATGCAGTCCATCGGGCAGATGTCGACGCAGGCGTCGCATTCGATGCACAGCTTGTCGGTAAAGACCGTCTGCACGTCGCAATTCAGGCAGCGCTGCGCTTCCTTGAAGCCGGTCATCGGGTCGAAGCCCAGCTCGACTTCGACCTTGATGTTCTTCAGCGTGATCGCCTTGTCCTTCCAGGGAACCTTGTAGCGCTCGTCCGGCGAAATCGCGTTGTCGTAGCTCCACTCGTGGATGCCCATCTTCTGGCTCGAAAGGTTCACGATCGGCGACGGACGCTCCTTGATGTCCTCGCCGTTGAGGAGCTTGTCTATCGAAATGGCCGCATCGTGTCCGTGAGCTACAGCCCAGATAATGTTCTTGGGTCCGAATGCGGAGTCGCCGCCGAAGAAGACCTTCGGCTGCGTGGACTGCATGGTGACCTTGTCCACGACCGGCATGCCGTGCTGATCGAATTGAATTCCAGAGTCGCGCTCGATCCAGGGAAAGGCGTTCTCCTGCCCCACCGCGACGAGGACGTCGTCGCACTCGAAATGCTGATCGGGCTCGCCAGTGGGCACGAGGCTGCGCTTGCCCTTGTCGTCGCGCACGGCCTTCACTTTCTCGAAAGCCATGCCGGTCAGCTTGCCGTTCGTGTGCTCGAAGGCCTTCGGCACGAGGTAATTGAGGATCGGAATGCCCTCGTGCTGGGCGTCTTCCTTTTCCCAGGGAGACGCTTTCATTTCCTCGAAGCCCGAGCGCACGATGACTTTCACGTCCTCGCCGCCGAGACGCTTCGAAGACCGGCAGCAGTCCATGGCGGTATTGCCGCCTCCCAGCACGATCACGCGTTTGCCGATCTTGTCGGTGTGGCCGAAGGAAACGGACGACAGCCAGTCGATGCCGATATGGATGTTCTTTGCCGCTTCCTTGCGCCCCGGAATATCGAGATCGCGCCCGCGCGGCGCCCCCGAGCCGACGAAGATCGCGTCATAGCTCTGCTCGATCAGCTTTTTCATGCTGTTGATTTTCACACCGCCCTCGAATTCGACGCCGAGATCCAGGATGTAGCCCACCTCTTCGTCGATCACTTCCATCGGCAGGCGGAAGCGCGGAATCTGCGACCAGATCATTCCGCCCGCGCGCGGGTCCTGATCGAATACGGTAACTTGGTAGCCGAGCGGCGCAAGGTCGCGCGCGACGGTGAGCGACGCAGGCCCGGCGCCGACGCACGCGATCTTCCTGCCGTTTTTCTTCGCGGCGGCCTTTGGCATCTTTCCCTTCACGTCGCCCTTGTTGTCGGCAGCGACGCGCTTCAGGCGGCAGATCGCCACCGGTT
This sequence comes from Burkholderiales bacterium, assembly GCA_035489775.1. Taxonomy (GTDB): domain Bacteria; phylum Pseudomonadota; class Gammaproteobacteria; order Burkholderiales; family SG8-39; genus VBDM01. The sequence continues at coordinate 9,046 of DATHJM010000044.1, read as the reverse complement.
CAGGCTTCTCGCCGTTGTTTTCCTCGACGCGGCCGCGCCGGCAGGCAGGCTCGCAAGGGCGGTCGCAGGTGCGGCCGAGAATTCCCGGAAAAACGTTGGAGTGCCAGTTGACCATGTAGGCGTCGTCGTAACGCCCTGCGGCGATCAACCGGATGTATTCGGGGACTGGTGTATGGGCCGGACAGGCCCATTGGCAATCTACGACTTTGTGAAAATACTCGGGCGCACCGATATCAGTCGGTTTCAAAACAGTTTCCCTCCATGCCAAGGCTGTCTTTTCTCATTTCGCAGCGCCCAGCGCCCGTGATATTACACCCGTGTCGCGAAGATTGTCGAAACAACTCTAATATATACAACCATCTAGTTGACAGCAAAACTGTATGACAGTTCAAAGGCCGCGCGAAGACCCGGCGGATTCACGAGGAACAAGGGGTTAACGCGCTTCCCGCATTCGGGAAGACGGGACTGCGCTTATGGACGGCGAGGATCCTGAAGTTCGCGAGCGAGTCGCTGGCGTTCGCGCTTGCCACGGGGAGGGGAAACGAAGAGCCAATAGGTAAAGGCGACCGAGACAAACAGGGCTGCTACGCCTTCCAGCAATTGCCAACCTGTGCCCATATAACCTTTTTTCAACGCCGACCGTCGTGCTCCACGACCGGGCGTTCGATGCTACTCGCTCTGCCGGTGCCAAGCAAGCATTTCCCGGGCCAGCACTTGGCTAACCCCTTGATTCCTTGGTAGGGCGTGTAGGGATCGAACCTACGACCAACGGATTAAGAGTCCGCTGCTCTACCAGCTGAGCTAACGCCCCTTCGTTCATGGGAATCCGTGCTGGAAACTTCTCGAACGCGCAAATTTTAGCACACGCGACTCGCCCAAAAGCCGGGTTACGACACTGCCGTCGGCGCGAGCGCATCGATGTCGGTCACCACGTCCACAATGACCGGACGATCGGCTTTGAGCGCGCGCAGGATCGCCGGTGCGAGCTCGCCCGGCTTCTCCACGCGAATGCCGAGCGCGCCGATCTCCTCGGCGACGCGCGCGAAGTTGACCGGCCTGTAGGTCCAGAGCTCGCGTGCCTGCTCCGTCTGCTGGCCGCCGTAAACGCGGTCGAAGCCGCGCTTGGACTGATTGCCGCTCGCATTGTTGTTCACCACGGTGACCGAGTTGATCTTCCACCGCACCGCTGTTTCGATTTCGCCGATGTGGTACCACAGACCGGCATCGCCGGTAAATACGACTACAGGCCGCTCGGGAGCTCCGCATTTCGCGCCGAGCCCGGCCGGAAACGCCCAGCCCAGATGCCCGGCGCTCCTGATGTAGCTCTGGGCGGGCGCGCGCAGATCGTACATGCCTCCCATCCACATGCCCGCGTGCCCGGTGTCCACGACGACGATCGCGTCTTCCGGCACGTTCTTCGCGAGCTCGCCGCACATCCGCTCGGGCCGGATCGGAACGGCGTCGGATTCGAGCATGGGGCGGTATTTCGAATACCATTCGGCGCAGATCGCGCGAGCCGTTTCGAGCCACGGCCTGCGCTTTGCCGCGGTCTTGCCGTCGGCATTCTCGAGCATGCGCGCGAGGGTTACCTTGGCGTCTCCGAGCACGGACGCCTTGAGCGGATAGTTGCGTCCCAGCGCTTCCGGATCGATATCGACCTGGATCGCGGGGACGCCGATTTTCGGGACCGCCCAGAAATGCGTCGTCATCCCGCCGGTCTCCGTCCCGATGAAGCACACGAGGTCCGCCTGCCCTACGACGCGGTTCGCGCTCTCGCGCGAGTACGTTCCCACGACACCGACCGAAAGCGGGTGGACTCCGGGAATGGAGTCCTTGCCGTTCAACGAGGTCGCGACCGGAATCGCCAGCTTTTCCGCGAGGGCGACCAGTTCCCTCCCCGCGCCCGATGCGCGCACCCCGCCCCCCGCGATGATGACCGGCCGTTCGGCGACCTGAAGAATCTGGAGGGCGGCAAGCACGCTCTTCTCGTCCGGCTCGGGGCGAAACGGCGGTACGCGCGCGAATTGCGGCTCGACGAGCGGCTCCATCTCGGCTTCCTCGGCGTCCACCTGCCCTTCGTTGCCGCGAAATTGCAGATGCACCGGTCCCGGCACGCCGGACACCGCGACGCGAAATGCCTGGCGCACCATGTCGGGAAAGCGCTCCACCGCGTCCACCGTGGCGTTGAATTTCGTGACCGGCTCAAAGGCCGGCACGTCGTCCACTTCCTGGTAGACCTTGCGGAACTTGGTCTTCGCATCGCGACCGCCGGTGAATGCAATCACCGGCGAGTGCGCGAGATGCGCGTCGCGCAGGCCCGCAGCGAGATTGAGCGCGCCGATCACCTGCGCCATGCAGATGCCCGGCCTGCCCGAGGCGCGCGCGTAGCCGTCGGCCATGTAGGCGGCGGATTTTTCGCCGTGGGTGTGGATGCGCTTGATCTTCGTGCGGCGCTCCATCTCCGCGAAGGTCCTGCGCAGCACCGCGGGAACCATGAAAACGTGCGTGACGCCGTAGCCGGCGAGCATGTCGGCGAGACACTGCGCGCCGGTGATTTTTGCCATCGTCGTGCCCCTACTTGATGGCCAGCGGATTTGTCGGCGACCCCACTGCGCCGGTGATCGGAATCGCCGGCGCGACGAACAGAAATTCGTACACCTTGTCGGCAGCGCAGTCTTCGGCGAGTTCCTTCACGTAGAAGATCTCCCCCATGGTCATGCCCATCATCGGGATCGTGATCCAGTGCCAGGGCTGGTTGATGCCGGCCTCGGTTTCGTTCGGACGCACCTCGCAGCCCCAGGTGTCGCTTGCAAGCGCCGCAAGCTCGGTGCGCCGGATCCACTCGAGCGTCTCGAACGCGAATCCGGGCGCATCTCCGCCCGGATACCCGTCCCAGCTCCCCGCCTTGAGCTTCGTTTCCATCTGCCCCGTGCGCACGACGACGAAATCGCCCCGCTTCATCTTCACACCCTGCGCGTCGGCGGTACGGTCCAGATCGGCGCAGGTGATCGCGTAACCGTCCTCGAGCGCCTCCCTGCCGAGCGCGCGTGGCACGTCGAGGAACACTCCGCGGCCGACCATCCTGCTCTTGGTCTTTTCGATGCCGCACTTTTGCGCGCCGCTGGAAGTGACCTCGCGGCAGTCGTAGCCGTTCCACATGGAGTTCTCGTAAAAGACATGGCCCAGACCGTCCCATTGCGTGCCGCACTGCAGCGGCATGACCACCATGTCGTCCGCGGCACGGATGCCTCTGTGGTCCAGCACGCCGGAATAGGCGTCGGTGCCCGTGCGCAGCATCGTATGCACCGGATTGATCCGGCCCATCGCCGGGTACTTGCTCTTCGCGCCTTGGGGACCGTTGTTGTCGAAGTTGAGCGCGAGGGAGATCACCTTCCCCTTTTTCACCAGCCGCGCCGCAGCGACTATGTCCTCGGGCCGGGTGTGGTTCAGCGTGCCGATTTCATCGTTGGGACCCCACTTGCCCCAGCTCTTGTATTTCTCGGCGGCATCGCGAAGATCCTGTCGGTTGAGTTTTCGGCCGGCCATAGGGCTTCCTCTTCGAGTCGATGAAGTGTCTTGGGGAAAATCGCGAGCCGCTACTTTAGCTCAAGCCGCCGTTTGCGGTCGAGAGAAGCGCACGAATGCCGCCCGGGGCGGGCGATGATAAGATTGCCGCACGACCGAAGGGACCCGGATGAAGGCAATCGTTCAGATCTTCGCGTTCTCTGCCGCGTGCATCCTCGCCGGCCCCTGTGACGCGCAGGACTGGCCGGGCAAGCCGGTGCGCCTCGTCGTTCCATTCGCACCCGCCGGGCCGGCCGATATCGTCGCCAGGCTGCTCGGGCAGAAGTTGAGCGAGTATCTGGGACAGCAGGTCCTCGTCGACAATCGTGCCGGCGCCGGCGGCAACATCGGCGCCACGGCGGTGGCGAAATCGTCTCCGGACGGCTATACGGCTCTGGTGACGACGTCGGCCTTCGCCGTGAACGTGAGCCTGTTTCCCAACGCGGGCTATGACGCGGAACGCGACTTCATCCCGACCGGAGCGGTCGCATCGCAGCCCAACATGATCTTCGTGAACACTAGCCTTCCGGTGAAGACCCTCGCCGAGCTCTTCAGCCTTGCCAAGACCTCGAAACTCGCCTACGCCTCGCCGGGCAGCGGCACGACGCCGCATCTCACGGGCGAGAATCTTTTCAACGTGGTGGGCAAGCTCAACATGACCCCGATCCATTTCCGCGGCGCGGGCCCCGCTGTAGTCGCGGTCGTCGCCGGAGAGCCGCCCGTCGGCTCGATGGCAATCTCCGGACCTCTGCCCCAGATCAAGGCCGGAAGACTGCGCGCCTTGGCCGTTTCCAGCGCCCGGCGCAATGCCGCACTGCCGGAGGTGCCAACTTTCGCCGAAGCCGGGTTTCCGGGCATCGAGGACTACACCTGGATCGGGGTCTTTCTCCCCGCGGGTACGCCCTTGCCCGTCGTGCACAAGCTGAACGAAGCGATCAACCGCGCGATCCAGGCCCCCGATTTCCGGGAGCGGCTGGATGCGAATGCTTTTGACCCGCTCGGCGGGTCCCAACAGCAGTTTGCCGAATACGTGAAGGTCGAGATCGCCAAATGGCGGAAAGTCGTTCGCGAGACGGGCGCAAGGCCCGACTGATCCGGTTCCACTCGCGTCGAAGACGATCGGCGGGCCGTCAGCCGCCTCTCAGCGTTTCCAGGAGCACCCTCAGTTGTTCCGGGTTCCCGCACGTACGCGAGCGCAGCTGCGCTCGCATCAGCTCTTCGGAGTCGCGCGACAGGACCCAGCCCAGCGCCGGGTCAGGACGCCCTGCTTCCCCGCACAGCCGGAACTGGAAGTACTTTCCGCCGTTTTCCTCGACGAGCGCCCGCATTTCCGAGGCAGCCAGCAGGCCGCGCGCGTCGCGCGTCTGGAGCAGCGCGCGCAGCGGACTGAGCGCCTCGCCGGCCCAGGTTCTGGGTTTCGCGGACTGAAGCTCCGATGCGCGAAAATCCTCCTCTTTGAGCTTCGGGTCGTTGCTGATGAGAATGGCGACCGGCCGAATCGCGCGGCCCCAACGTTCGATTCCGGCCTTGAGCACCTCGCGCCCGGTGACCGCGCCGAAGTTTTCGAAGTAGCCGCCGTCCACCAGGTGAGTTCCGTCCGATAGCGTGCCGGCCGGCGACACATAGGAGAAGCGCGCGCTGTTGTGAGCTGCCGTGCTCGGCCTGATTTCCGTGCCGCCGGGAATGAGGCGATAAAAATCATAAACGTCGCGGAACACTGTCGGGCTGGCGGCGATGTTGACGTTGCTGGTGATTACGCGCTTGCCGGTCTCCACATGAGTGCCGTTCAGGAAGAGCGCGGGGAGAAAATTGTCCCCTGCCCAAAGCGAGCGGAAACCCCGATCTCTCCACAAATCCTCCTGAAAACCGGCCCGGCCCCAGGCACGCTCCCAGCTCTGCTCAAGGGCCTTGGCACGATCCGGAAAGCCAAAGGGGAAAAACCGCTGCATCAAATCGGGAAAGAGCAGTGCTGCGACCGCGGGCCCCAGGAAGTCCTGGGAGAGCACGGTCTGTCCGGCACACTCATAAGGACCTCCGCTCGCCTGGTTTCCGCGGCAACCCGCTATGCCGTCGGACAGCGACAACTGGCTGGCGAGAGTCACGAACGCCGCGGCGCCGAGACTGCCGCCGGAAACACCGCTCACGCCGAACAGCTGCCTGCGGAAATCGCCAGCGCCGTCCTGGATCGCACCCAAAACGGTGGCGGTCCAGAAAGCCGCGCGCAGCCCCCCGCCTGCCGCCGAGATCACGACGAAATTTGCCCGCCCATCCGGGAAACGTGGTGCCTGGGCACGCCACTGCTCCAGCACCTGATCGAGCCCCGGCCGGCCGCTCTCGGTCTCCGTCGCCGGCAGGGTTCTCACTTTGTGGTTGTCGAGCCGGGGCAGAAAGCTGAACGCCAGAGCGATGACAAGGAGAATTCCGATCACGGGATAACCCCGCGCCGTGTCCACGGAACGAAGCGGGTCGGCCGGGAGCCACCTTGCGCCTCCTTCGCGCGCCCACAGCACCAGGAGACTTCCGATGGGGACGAGCATGGAAAAGCCGAGAAAGGGCACGGCGGCCGCGCCGAAGAGCCAGCCGAATCCAACTGCATCGATGCAGACCCAAACGGTGAGCGCCGCGGCGGCGGCCAGGGTCAGCCAGAGGATGATTCTCGAAAGCAAGGGCAGCGATCGGAGGCTCGCCGGATTCGCGCCACGCTCGAGCAAGAGCGTGTATTTCCACTCACGGGAACCGCCCGGGTTCGCGCCCACCAGTTTGTCGACGATTTTGCTTCGTCGAATCACCAGGAACGCGTAGAAAAGGATGCCTTGGACCGCAAGGCCGATGCCTACCCAGGTTGCGGCCCATCCCGCCAGCAGACATCCGGCGAGGGCAACGAGGTAACTGCCCGCAGCCATGACGCGCGGCGTGTGAACGATGAGCGCGCGCAGTCTCTGCGATCGCGAATACGCCAGCGGAGCATTTCGGTCGGCGCCAAAGGTCACATCGAGCACCAGGCGCGCCCAGTACCAGCTCTGAAAAGCCCACAGAAACACGCACCCGTAGAACGAGAGGATTTTTCCCGGGCCCTCGGCTGGCAGGCGCACCGTGAATTCGAGGCCCTGAGAGGAAAAAAGCAGGGCGGCGCCCGCCGCCACCACGATCGCGCTGAACCGGCAAGGAAGCAAAACGGTGTTTGCATCACGAACGAATTCCCAGACCCTTGCAGACGTCCGGAGCATCCAGTTCATGCGCCAACCTCCTTGGCCGAATCGTCAACTGCGAGTTGTGGGAGGGTCAATCGACTGGCGTCCCCAACCGGATTCGAACCGGTGTTACCGCCGTGAAAGGGCGATGTCCTAGGCCTCTAGACGATGGGGACCTGAAGGACTCCTACGACGGCCGGAGGCCGGTCTGGTGGAGGTAAGCGGGATCGAACCGCTGACCTCTTGCATGCCATGCAAGCGCTCTCCCAGCTGAGCTATACCCCCACGCAAGGACGCGGATTGTATCACGCGGAAAGATGCGCTTGAAGGCGCTCGAGCACGCGCTTCTTGCCTGCCAGGGCGAGCATGGGCCCGAGATTGGGCGTTTGCGCGCGGCCGAACACGATCATTCGCAGCGGCATTGCGACCTTCGGCAACTTGAGCTTGTGCCTGGCGATCACGGCCTGGATTGCGCTCATGACCGGCTCCGCGCGCCAGTCGCCGACAGCTGCGAAGGCCGCCGCGAGCTCGGCCAGCGCGGGACGCACTTCATCGGTAACGGAGTCGCGCGCCGCACCGGGTTCGCTGTAGAACATCATCGCCTCTCCGGCGAGCACTTCCAGCGTTTCGGAACGTTCCTTCAGCAGCGCGACGACTGCGGACAGCTCCGGCCCTTCGGCGAGCTTGCCGCCGGCGCGCTCGATGCGCGGAGCGACGAGACCGGCAAGGTCCGCGTCAGGACGCTGCTTGAGATATTGGTGGTTGAGCCAGCGCAGCTTCTCGGGATTGAACTGGGCGGCGGAACGGCTGACGTGGGCCAGGTCGAACCACTCGACGAACTGGTTCATGGAGAATATCTCCTCGTCCCCGTGCGACCAGCCGAGCCGCGCGAGGTAGTTGACCAGCGCCTCTGGCAGGTAGCCATCGTCGCGATACTGCGTGACGCTTACCGCGCCGTGGCGCTTCGACAGGCGCTCGCCGTCCGGCCCCAGGATCATCGGCACGTGCGCGAATTTCGGAAGGTCGGCGCCCAGCGCGGCGATGATATGGATCTGCCGCGGCGTGTTGTTGACGTGGTCGTCGCCGCGGATCACATGCGTGATGTTCATGTCGAGGTCGTCTACCACGACGCCGAAGTTGTAGGTCGGAACGCCGTCGGCGCGCATGATGACGAGGTCGTCCAGCTCGCCGTTGCTCACCGTGATGGGACCCTTTACCAGATCCTGGAAGGTGACCTCGCCGTCGAGCGGGTTCTTGAAGCGGATGACCGGCGTGACGCCCGCGGGCGGCGCTTGCCTCGAATCCCGCCAGCGGCCGTCGTACCGGGGTTTTTCGCCGCGCGCGCGCTGCGCCTCGCGCATTTGATCGAGCTCTTCCTTGCTGCAATAGCAGCGATACGCCTTGCCTTCGCGAAGCAGGCGCTCGGCGACCTCGAGATAGCGGGCCAGGCGCTGCATCTGCCGGAACGGCCCCTCGTCCCAGTCGAGGCCGAGCCAGCGCATGCTGTCGAAAATCGCCTGGACCGACTGCTCGGTGGAGCGCTCGAGATCCGTGTCCTCGACGCGCAGGATGAATTTGCCGCCGTTCCTGCGTGCGTACGCCCACGAAAAGAGCGCGGTGCGCGCGCCGCCGACATGAAGATAGCCCGTGGGGCTCGGGGCGAAGCGGGTTCTTACCATGGGTGGAAGGCGAACATTGTACGCGATGGCATAGCCACCGCCGGGCGGGAAAAGCGCCGGGCACGAGGTGCTTTTGATAAAATCGGCGCTCCCCGGGCGGTTAGCTCAGCGGTAGAGCACTCCCCTCACACGGGAGGGGCCACTGGTTCGATCCCAGTACCGCCCACCAATTCCGCTTCTGGTGTCCCCGGAAATAGAAAAACCCGCGACGACTTCCGTCGCCGCGGGCATTCTTGGTGCTCTTTCCGCTACAACGACCGCAGGAAGTTGAGGATATCCTGCTTGCGGCCTTCACTCAGGTTATTGAAGTTCGAGACGACCCCGTTCGCTTCGGAGCCGCTGCTCGAATGCTGCTGAATTGCGCGCAGCAAGTCCGCGGTGCGTCCGTCATGCAGGAAGAAGATCCGCTGCCCCAGACCCCAGAGCGGGGCGGTACGGAACTCTCTCGGACCGGCCTCGCCTTGGCTTACGCCGTCTGCCAAGCCTACGCCCATGTCGTGGACGAGCAGGTCGGAGAACAGGTTCACAGGCTGCATGCTGAGCGCGGCGACCGTGGATTTGCTTGTAGTGAAGGAAGGCGTGTGGCACAGCGCACATCCGATATCGGCGAAC
>DATHJM010000043.1:0-5257 GCA_035489775.1 Burkholderiales bacterium | reverse complement strand
GTCGCCTTCCTTGATCCCGGAAAGGATCGCGACCTGGTCGCCGCGCGTCTCGCCGGTCGTCACGAACTTCTGTTGCGCGACGAGCGCGACTTTCTCGTCCTTCCCCTTGCTCTCTTCCACGACGAACACGGTGTCTCCGTAGGGGTTGTAGGAGACCGCGGTCTGCGGCAGCGTGAGGAAACGCTGGGGGCCGCCCGAGGCGAGCACCACCGTGGCGAACATTCCGGGAAGGAGGCTTTGCTTCGAATTGCGCACGGTCGCTCGCACCTGCACGTTGCGCGTCGCAGGATCCACCTTGGGGTCGATCGAGCTCACCTCCCCCGGAAACTGCTGACCCTGGAATGCGTCGGTTGTCAGGACGATTTTCTGCTTGAGCACGATTTTGCCGAGCGATTTTTGCGGCGCATAGAAATCCACGTACACGGGATCGAGCGCCTGCAGCGTCACGAGCTTCGTCCCGGCATTGACGTACTGTCCGACGTCCACCGCGCGGATTCCGAGCCGCCCCTCAAAGGGGGCGCGAACGAGTTTCTTGTTGAGGAGGGCCTGCTGCTCGGCGAGCTGCGCCCTGGCGTTCTTCACGTTCGCGGCGTCGGCGTCCACCACCGCCTGACTCACGGCCTGGATCTCGAGTTGCTTCTGGTTGCGCTGGTAATTCACCTCCGCCAACGCTGCGCTCGCCGCCAAAGCCTGAAGCCTCGCCAAGTCCGACTCTGCGTTGAGCTGGACGAGCGGCGCGCCCGCCTGGATCGACTGCCCGGATTGAAAGTGAATGGCGGTAATCACTCCGGAAACCTCCGGGGCGAGATCGGCGCCGCGCACCGCACGCAGCGTCCCGACCGCCTGGAACTCACCCTGCCATTCGGCAAACTGCGCCTTGGCCGTGGAGACTGTCTGAGACGGGAGGCCTTGCGCGGAGATGCTCTTGCGGATTACGCCCCCCAAGAACGCCTTGAAACCGAACAGCCCGCCGAACAACACCCCGACGACTACCAGCATGATGATCATGCGTTTGGTCATGAATGCGACTCCCTAAGATTCCTCTTTCTCAATTCGCGGCTTTCGCGGTAAGCCGGTCCTGCCCCTCGCGCTGCCACCATCCGCCGCCCAGCGCCTGGAAGAGCGCTGCAGTATCCGCGTAGCGCGCCGCCTGCGCCTGAACGAGACCGATCCTTGCCTGTTCGTACTGGCGCTGCGCGTTGAAGAGCGCGAGATAATTCGCCGAGCCGAATTGGAGTTGCTTGTTCGTCATGTCGAGGCTTTCGCGCGCCGCGGCCTCGGCCTCGGCCTGCGCCTTGAGCGCGACGGCGTCGAACTCCAGCGCGAACAGCACGTCGGCGACGTTCTGGAACGCGCCGAGCACGGTCTGCTGATACTGCGCGAAGGCCTGGTCGTAGGCGGCTTGTGCGCCGCGCTTTCTCGCCTGGAGCTGTCCCGCGTGGAAAATCGGCTGGAGCAGGCTGGCGCCGATGTTCCAGATCAGGTTGCCCCGATCGAACAGACCGGGATAGCTGGTCGACGCCACGCCGTAGCTTCCGTTCAGGGTCAGTTGCGGGAACATGAGCGCCTGCGCCACGCCGATGCGCGCGTTGGTCTGGCGCAGAACGGTTTCGGCCGCGCGGATGTCAGGCCGCTGGCGCACGAGGTCCGAGGGCAGGCTCAGCGGAAGATTCTGCGGCAGCTGGAACGCCGAAAGGTCGAGTTCGGGCAGCCGTGCCTCGTCCGGGAATTTGCCGGCGAGCACCGCAAGCTGATTGCGGGTCTGCGCGAGCGCTTTCTCGAGCGGAGGCAGGTTCGCGCGCGTCTGCGCAAGCTGCGCGCGCTGCGCGAGCACGTCCGCGCGCGAGAGGGCGCCGAGGTCGAATTGCTTCTCGACGAGCTGGGCCTGGCGCTCCTGCGAATCGACGATATCGCGCGTCGCGCGAATCTGCTCGCGCAGCGACGCCTCGCGGAAGGCGGCGGTGGCGATGTTGGCGGTCAGCGAAAGATAGGTGGCTTCGAGCTGAAAGCGCTGGAAGTCTATGCCTGCCTGCAAGGCCTCGAGCTCGCGCCTCGCCCCGCCCGCGACGTCGATGGCATAAGACACGTTGACCGAGGCGTTGTACAGGTTGAAGGGGCTGATGGCGCCCGAATTGCCGAAGGACGCGCCGGAAATGCGCTGGCGCCTTGCCGACAGGCCCGCATCTACGCTCGGGTAGAGAACGGCGTACTGGGCGTTCAGGTTCTCCTCGGCCTGCAGAAGCGCAGCCTGCGCCGCTGCGAGCGTCGGATGGCCGCTGAGCGCCGTGCGCATCAGCGCATCGAGCTCGGGCGAACCGAAAAGCGTCCACCACTCGGCGGAAATCTGTGCCCCCAATTCGAAGTGCTGTGCCTCTCCGCCGCGCACCGGGGCTGTTTCGGTCCGCTCGGGCCGCGGCTTTTCGGTGTAAATACCTACCTTCGGGGCGTCCGGCGCACGGTAGTCGGGACCCACCGCGCAAGCCGCGAGAAAAGCGGCCGTCGCGGCGATCGCAATGCTGCGGAGCCTAACGGACCCGGTCATCGTTTTTCCCTCGTGCGCTTGCCACCGTTTTTCGGGCCGAGGCCGACGACGATGGCACGAACCGCCTCCCGCAACTGGCGGTGTGCCTTGGCTTCACTCCCTGTACCTCCGTGGAAAAAATGGTCGCGCAAGGCGGTGTTGAAGCTCACCGCGAGCAAGAGGTCGGCGACCGTCTCGGGCACGGCGGCGGGCAGCACCCGCCCGAGTTGCTGCTCGGCGTGCAGATACGCCGCAATCACGGAGGTCGTGCGCCCCGGACCCATTGAGCGCTCGTGCATCATGCTGCGCACGCGCCCGAGCAGTTCCTGGTCCGCGAAAAGCGAGCATGTGAGCGGCGCGATCCGGTGATGAAAGGCGAACGCGCTCTCCAGCACGCGCTGGAGATTTTTCTGCACCGTGTTCTGCCCGACCTGCATCGGGAGGCCCTGCAGCACCTCGGGAAAATCGCCGAGCTGCTGCAGCACCACCGACAGGATCAGCTCGGCCTTGTCGTGGAAATGGTGGTAGAGCGCGCCTTCCGCGACTTTCGCCGCACGCGCGATGTCACGCGTGGTAACGCAACCGAGCCCCTGCGAGCCCAGCAGCCGTTCGGTCGCGCCGATGAGCTTTTCCCTCTGGTCGATCGCCGGAGGGCGGGAACTGACACGGACTGCAGCGGGCCTTGCCATGCGGGATCGGGGATTTGAAAGTTCGAATTGAGCGAATGCTCACGAATTATGAGCGATTGCTCAACGCAACGCAAGCGCGGTCTACTTCGGAGGCAGGGGCGCCTGATTGTACGGCTGCTTGGGTTCCTTGTCGGGCGGCAGGTACGGTTGCGCGTGCTGGCCTGCCGGGCCAAGGCTCTTGATGTAGTGATACATGGCCCGCAGGTCCTGCTCCGTCGTCTCTTTCATGCTCCACCACGGCATGGGAGGGCGTGGCTTGAACGTCTTGATATACGCGACCCATTGTTCTTCGGTCATCGCCGGCGCGGTGAGACGCAAGTTGGAGGCGTAAGTCGTTCCCCAAGGCCCGTGCCAGCCCACCGGCCCGCTGCCCAGCAGCCAGTCCTTCTCGGGGACATTGCCTTCTTTCGGTGCATAGCCCGCGGTATGACAGTTGTTGCAGTGGCCGGTCAGGACCATGTAGCGGCCGCGCTCGATCTGAGGAGAGGCCTGCGCGTGTGCGCTCAACGGCGCAAGAGTCATTGCGAGCGCCGCTATCATTCCCGGCAATGCGCGATTGTTCCGCATGTCGATCAGGCCGCGGCGCGGCTCTTCTGCTTCTGCTGCGCGGCCTTCGCGTGCATCGAGGCGTAGGCCCCGTGCGCCGCGGCTTCCGCATCGCCGACGTGCACCGACATTCCCATGTCGGAGAGCACCGAGCCGAGCGCGGACAAGCACAACATCACGTTGTCCGGGCGGCAGGAGTAGCCCATGATGCCGATTCGCCAGATCTTGCCGGCAAGGGGCCCCAGCCCCGCGCCGATCTCGATGCTGAATTCGTTCAGCAGCGTCTTCCTGACTTCGGCTTCGTTCACTCCCTCCGGGCAACGCACCGCGTTCATCTGCGGCAGCTGGAACTGCTCCTTCACCAGGAACTCGAGCCCCATCGCTTCGAGGCCCGCCTTCAGCGCGTTGTGATGGCGCTGGTGCCGGGCCCAGGAATTTTCCATGCCTTCCTCGCGCAGCAAGAGCAGCGCTTCGTGCAGGCCGAAGAGCGAGTTGGTCGGCGCGGTGTGGTGATAGGTGCGGTTGGACGCACCCCAGTAGCCGAGCAGCAGGTTCATGTCCATGAACCAGGAACGGATCTTGTCCTTGCGCGCCTTGACGTATTCGACCACGCGCTCGGAGAACGACACCGGCGACAGCCCGGGAGTGCACGAGAGGCATTTCTGGCTTGCCGAGTAAATCGCGTCGATCTTCCACTCGTCCGTCTTCACGGGGGAGCCGCCGAGCGTGGTGACCGCGTCGACGATCGCGAGCGCGTCGTATTTGTGCGCGACCTCGACCAGGGTCTTCGCGTCGGACTGCACGCCCGTGGAGGTCTCGCCGTGCACGAACGCGACAACACGCACATCGCGGTTTTTCTTCAGCGTGTCCTCGAGCTTGTGCGGATCGACCGGGGCGCCCCACTCGTCCTCGACGACGATGGCCTTGCCGCCGCAGCGCTCGACGTTCTCGATCATGCGCCCGCCGAACACGCCGTTCCTGCACACGATCACCTTGTCGCCGGGGCGCACGAGGTTCACGAAGCAGTACTCCATGCCGACCGAGCCCGGGCCCGAAATCGGGAAGGTGAGCGGGTTCTTGGTCTGATAGACGTAGCGCAGCAGCCCCTTCAGCTCCTCCATCATCTCGACGAAGACCGGATCGAGATAGCCGATCGCCGGCTGGCTCATGGTCGTCAGCACCCGAGGATGGATTTCCGTCGGTCCAGGACCCATGAGCGTCCTCTGCGGCGGATGGAACGAGCTGATGCGTTTGGCTGGCGCGAAATCGTTCATGGCTTCCTTTCCCGAAAGGGGCGACCCGAAGAGAACGTCGTCGGGGCGCGATTTGACCTTCACCGGCTTCTTGGCCGAAGCCTCGTTCAGCACGTCGACGGCGTGAATCCCGCCGTTGGTGACGCGTTCGACCTCGGTCGCCCAGCGCGCCGGCACATACCCGGACTTGACCCAGTTGTTGACGACCGCACGATCGAGCCGGAAGGCGCGCGCGACTTCGGCTTGGC
>DATHJM010000042.1:0-3053 GCA_035489775.1 Burkholderiales bacterium | reverse complement strand
GCTCGAGGTTGCTGCGGTACATGCGCGGGGTCGCGTCCTCGGCGGTGGCGTCGACTACCGAGGTGACGCGTTCGCCCTGGGCGTTCTGTGAGAGCGCGCGGCCGAAAAACGTCCCCACGCCCCAGGCGCAGGCGGTGAATTGCTCGAGCGACAGGCCATCGAGGGGCAGGCCGCGCAACACGACGAAACCCTTTCCCGAGCGCACCTCGGCGTAGCCCTGCTCGAGCTTCCGCCGCAGCCCGTCGAAGCGAAAATCGGTCTTCGTCAGCGCGTGGACGGGGGAGAGGCGGCCGCTCCGCTCGAGCGCCTCGACCGCCGCAAGCATCTCGCCGCGGTCCCCGCTCGTCAGCTCGACCAGGTAGCCGGCGGGGTTCTCGAAGCTCGAAGCCTTCCAGGCGAACGAAGAGGACGCGTGCTCGTAGCTCATGAAAGCCATTGTAGCGCGGCCTGCGCGCCGCAAGGCGGCGCTCAAGATGTAGAATCCGGACGCCGTCGGGATCGTGCCCGCCGGCGGGCAGCCCCTTACAGAAGAACAATCCCGGAAACTTTTCGCGACCGGATACCCAGCCTGTGAGCGCCAAGACTCGTCCGGAAATCCTCATCATCGGCGGCGGCATCGGCGGCGTGGCGGTGGCGCTTGCGCTCGCGCGCCGCGGCATGCGCTCGCGCGTGCTCGAGAAGGCGCCCGAGTTCGGCGAGATCGGCTACGGCATCCAGCAGGGCCCGAACGCCTACCGCATGCTCGACTGGCTGGGCGTCATGAAGGACCTGGAGCCGCAGGCGGTGTTCACCAAGAACCTGATCCTTATCGACGCTCTGACCGACAGAGAGCTGACGCGCATTTCATGCGGCGACGCGTTCCGCAGGCATTTTCGCGCCCCTTATACCGTCGTCCATCGCCGCGATCTGCATGACGCGCTGCTGGAGGCTTGCCGCAAGCGCGAGGAGATCGCGCTGCACACCTCCAAGGAACTCGCCAGCTTCACTGACCGCGGCAAGAGCGTGGTCGCGAGCTTCGCCGACGGCTCGGAGTACGAGGGATGGGCGATGATAGGCGCGGACGGGTTGCGCTCGCGCGTGCGCGAGATCCTCATCGGCGACGGGCCGCCGCGGCCCGTCGGGCACGTCAGCTACCGCGGCGTCGTCCCGGTCGACCAGGTGAAGGACCAGTCGCATTTCGACGACATGGTGATCCGGATCGGGCCGGACCTGCACCTGGTGCAGTACCGGCTGCGGGGCGGCACCGTCATGAACAACGTCGCCACCGTCGTGAGCGGCAAGTTCGCGCGCGGCGAGCGGCAAAATTACGGCGGCCCGGACGAGCTCGCCGAAGTCTTCTCGCGCACCACCCCGCACGTGCAGGAGATGCTCGGCTACGTAGGCAAGGACAAGAACTGGGTGCTGCACGACCGCGAGCCGCGGCCCGGCTGGACGCGCGGCAACGTGGCGCTGCTCGGCGATGCGGCGCATCCTACCCTGCAGTACCTGGCCCAGGGGGCCTGCATGGCAATCGAGGACGCGGTAGTGCTCTCGGGCAAGCTCGAGAAGGCGGGAAGCGACGCCAATGCCGCGCTACAGGCCTACGAGAAGGAGCGGTATCTGCGCACCGCGCGGGTCACGATCACCTCGCGTATCTTCGGCGACATCATCCACGCGAACGGCGGCGCGCGCGACCTGCGCGATCATCTGCTCGCGCAGAGGATGCCTGAAACCTTCTGGGAGGTGGACTGGCTTTACCGGGGGATCGAAGCTTGATCCCGGCTTCCATCCGTTCCTGCTAGTCCTCTGTCTTCTTGTCCTTTTTCCGCCATACCATCCAGACGAAACCGAGGCAGAAGCCTACGAACAGCACCAGGAAAACCGCCGTGCCGAGCGTGTTGGGCTCCACCGCAGGCTCGGGAGCCTGGGCGTGCGCGGAGGCGAACAGGATGGTAGCGATCGATCCGGCGAGGAGTCTTTTCATGGCGGGCTTTCTCTGGGGCCGTTCAGCGAGCGGCCAGTGATAATCTGCACGAAGTTACTTGCAGGGAACTGACGCCAGTCTTTCAATTCGCTGTCAGGAGATGAGGAGGAGGTCGTGACGGACAAGGCATTCCCGGAAAGCCCGCTCGAGTTCGGCGTTTTCGACTGGATCGAGTGGTCGGATGCGCCGGCGGGCGAGATCTTCGAGCACAAGCTGCAAATCGCCGAAGCCGCGGACAGGGCGGGCTTCTACGCCTGGCATGTCGCCGAGCACCAGGGCACGCCGCTCTCGATCGACGGTTCGCCCGCCCTCGTGCTCTCCGCGGCGATCCAGCGCACGAAGAAGCTCAGGCTCGGCGCGCTTACATTCTGTCTGCCCTGGTACAACCCTTTTCGCTTCTACAGCGAGATCTGCATGCTCGATCAGATGAGCGGCGGGCGTCTGGAGCTCGGCGTGGGGCGCGGCGTCTCGCCGATCGAATCCTCCTATTTCTTCATGAAGAATATCGAGGAATCGCGCGAGCGCTACCGCGAGACGCTCGATGTTTTTTTCGCCGCCTGCGGAAGCCGCATTCTGAACCACGAGGGCAAATATTTTTCCTACCGCGACCTCGAGCTCTACATCCACCCGCGCCAGACGCCCTATCCGCCCCTGTGGTTCCCGAGCAGCGACAAGAACTCGATCGAGTTCACGGCTCGCCACGGCTACCACACCGTGCTCAACACGAGCGCGGCCGAGGCGGGCAAGCTCTACGCTCAGTACCGGGAGGTCTGGGCGCGGCACCGGGACGATCCCGGGCGCCACAATGCGCACGTGCGCGCGCCCAAGCTCGGAAAATCGCAGCACGTTTTCATCGCCGACACCGACGCCGAGGCGGCCAGGACGGGCGGCGCGGCATACAAGGTTTGGAGCGATCACCTGACCCATCTCACGCGCAAGCACGGCAAGCCCGACCTCTTGAACGTCAGCCCCACCTCGGCGGCGGCGGTGACGCGGCTGGTCACGGGCTCGCCTAAAACCGTGACGCGCGAGCTTGCCGAAGTCGTGCGCGAGTCGGGGATCAACTATCTGATGCTCGTGTTCTCGTTCG
>DATHJM010000041.1:0-8410 GCA_035489775.1 Burkholderiales bacterium | reverse complement strand
CCATTACGACGTCTCCAACGACTTCTATTCGCTCTGGCTGGACCGGAACATGGTGTATTCCTGCGCCTATTTCCGCAGCGAGACCGATTCACTGGATCTCGCTCAGGAGCAGAAGCTCGATCACATCCTCAACAAGCTCATGCTCCAGCCAGGCGAGCGGTTTCTGGACATCGGCTGCGGCTGGGGTGCACTCGTCCTGCGCGCAGCCAAGAAATACGGTGCCCGGGCGACGGGCGTCACGCTCAGCCGTAACCAGTACGAATTCGCCTCGCAGCGGATTCGGGAAGAGGGGCTCGAGGGCCGCTGCGAAGTGCGCCTGCAGGACTATCGCGATGTTCCGGGCGAAGGCGTCTTCGACAAGATCGCGAGCGTCGGCATGTTCGAGCACGTGGGCTTGCGCCATCTCAAGGTCTATTTCGCAAAAATCCGCTCGCTGTTGGCCGAGGGCGGGCTCGTCATGAATCACGGCATCACGGCGAGCGATCCCGACAGCAGCTGGGTGGGGCTGGGTGCGGGGGAATTCATCAACCGCTACGTGTTCCCGCATGGGGAGCTCCCGCATCTTTCGCTCGTGCTTCGCGAGATGGCAGGCGCGGGACTCGAGGTTGCGGACGCCGAGTCGCTGCGGCGTCATTACGCACGTACCTGCGTCGAGTGGGCCAGGCGCCTGGAGGAAAACCGGGAGCGGGCGATCGCGGCTGCCGGAGACAAGCGCTACCGCATCTGGCAGATCTATCTCGCCGGCTGCGCGCACGGCTTCGAAAACGAGTGGATGAACGTCTACCAGGTGCTCGCCCGCAAGGAAGGCGCAGCGTCGAATCCCCTGCCGCTTACCCGTGATTACATGTATCGCGAGCGCTGATCCGCCCCGGAACGGTATTCAGTGAATTGCGGCGACTCCGCGGGTGCGGAGCAGCTTGTCGATCGCCTCGCGCACGTTCTCCAGGTGAGGGTTGACGCGCAGCGCAGCGTCGAATGCGAAGAGCGCGCTGTCGGTATCTCCGAGCGAGAGGCAGATTTGCGCGAAACCGCAGATCGCGCCGTAGTGGCGCGGCTCGAGCTCCAGCGCGCGGTGGATGTTGACCACGCTTTCTTCGTCCCGGCTTTGCATGTAGTAGAGCGTGGCACGCTTGTTCCATGCTTCGGCGAAATCCGGGTGGGTGCCGACGAGCCTCGCGAGGATTCCATCGGCCGCCGGGAAATCGAGTGCGGTGAGCGCGCGGGTCGCCCGCTCCAGATCGGACGCCGCCACGGAATCGCGGTAGGCCATCCACAGTCTCCAGATCTCGTCCTCGATGCGTTCGGCGCGCCCGCCGCTCGCATCCCCGAGCGAGCGGAACAATCCGTTCAGGCGCTCGGGCAGCCGCGGCGAAGGGCGGCGCCGGTCGCCGGTGACGATCAATTTGAGCGTGTCCGCGTACATTTTCAGTGAAAATCCCGCGACGGCGTGACGAGCCTCCCCAGAAGGGCGCTGTGGTCCGTCAGCCGCCTGGCTATAAGATGCATCACTTCGCCTTCGCGTTCAAGCACTCCCTCGACCCCCATCAGGCGCGCGCCGAGCAGCTCGCGCCTCTGGTGTTCGATGAGATGCGGCCAGACGATGACGTTAACATAGCCGGTCTCGTCCTCGAGCGTTACAAACACCGTTCCGGAAGCGGTACTCGGACGCTGGCGGCCGGTGACAATGCCCAGCGCCCGTGCCGGAGTGCCGCCCGGGAGCCGCCTCAGCTCGTCGGCGGTGGCGAAGCGCATGCGCGACAGGTGCGCCCGCAGCAGCGCAAGCGGGTGGCGCCCCAGGGTCAGACCGGTGCTCGCGTAATCGGCCACGATGCTCTCTCCCTCGGTTGGAGTCGGCAAAATCGCCGAAGTTTCCGCCACCGGGGCGTCGCGCAGGATGTGCGCGCCGGTTTCGATTCCGGCGACCTGCCAGTAGGCGTCGTGCCGGTGGCCTGAGAGCGCTTCGAGCGCTCCGGAGGCGGCGAGGCATTTCAGGTCGCGCTGATTGAGCCCGGCGCGGCGGGCAAGATCCTCGACGCTGTCGAACAACCGCTCCCGCCGCGCGGCGACAAGGCGTTCGGCGCCGGCTTGCGACAGGCCTTGAATCAGCAGAAACCCGAGACGAACCGCAGGGCTTGCGTCGGCGCCAGCTTCCAAAGTGCAATCCCATTCGCTCGTGATTGCGTCCACCGGCCGCACCTCGACGCCGTGGCGGCGCGCATCCTGCACCAGTTGCGAAGGCGTGTAGAAGCCCATCGGCTGGCTGTTGACGAGCGCGGCGAGAAACGCGGCCGGATGGTGGCGCTTGATCCAGGCTGAGCTGTAGGCGATCAGCGCGAAGCTCGCCGAGTGCGATTCAGGAAAACCATATTCCCCGAAACCGAGAATCTGGCTGTAGATGCGTTCGGCGAATTCCCGAGTGTAATGTCGTTCCAGCATTCCGCTTATCAGCGGCTCGCGAAAACGCTCGATATCGCCGTTGCGGCGCCAGGAAGCCATGGAGCGACGCAGCTGGTCAGCTTTCCCGGGCGTAAAACCGGCTGCGACCACGGCGAGTTGCATGACCTGCTCCTGGAAAATCGGCACACCGAGCGTACGTTTGAGCACGTTCTCCACGTCTTTGCTGGGATACTCCACCGGCTCGATACCGTCCCGCCGCCGCAAATAGGGATGCACCATGTCGCCCTGGATCGGCCCGGGGCGCACGATCGCGATCTCGATCACGAGGTCGTAGAAGTCCTTCGGCTTCAGCCTCGGCAGCATGCTCATCTGCGCCCGCGATTCGATCTGGAACACGCCGATGGTGTCGGCGTGCCGGATCATCTCGTACACCTTCGGGTCCTCGGCAGGGATGTCAGTCACGATGAAAGGCTTGCCGCGCCAGGCGCCGATCAGTTCCAGAGCGCGCCGAATGGCGGACAGCATGCCCAGTGCGAGAACATCCACTTTCAGGAGCCCGAGCGCATCGAGGTCGTCCTTGTCCCATTCGATGACGCTGCGGCCCTTCATCGCCGCGTTCTCGATCGGCACTAGGCGTTCGAGCGGCCCGCGCGAGATGACGAAGCCGCCGACGTGCTGGGACAGATGCCGCGGAAAGCCGAGGAGGGCGACGGCAAGCTTGATCGTCCGCTGGACTATCGGGCTCGCCGGGTCGAGCCCCACTTCGAGAATGCGCTGGGAAAGCGAGCCCCTGTCGTCCCACCAGGCGAGGTTCTTCGCCAGCCGGTCGACCTGATCCAGATCGAGACCGAGCGCTTTGCCGACATCACGCAGCGCGCTCTTCGGCCGGTAGGTGATCAGGGTGGCCGCGATCGCGGCGCGGTCGCGTCCGTACTTGCCGTAGACGTACTGAATGACTTCCTCGCGCCGGTCGTGCTCGAAATCGACGTCGATATCGGGCGGCTCGCGGCGCTCCTTCGAGACGAAGCGTTCGAACAGCCCGTTCATGCGCGCAGGATCGATCTCGGTGATGCCGAGCGCGTAGCAGACGGCGGAATTCGCCGCTGAGCCGCGTCCCTGGCAAAGGATTTTTTCCGCACGCGCGAACTCGACCACGTCGTAGACGGTGAGAAAGAAAGGCTCGTATTTGAGCTCGGCGATGAGCGCGAGCTCGTGCTCGATCAGCTTGCGTATCTCGCCCGGAACGCCGCTCGGGAAGCGCCACGCCAGTCCCTTCTCGGTCAGCTTGCGCAGATGACTCGAAGGCGTCTCGCCCGCGGGGACGAGCTCCTCGGGATATTCGTAACGCAGCTCTTCCAGCGAGAAACGGCAGCGTTCGGCAACGCGCACGGTCTCGGCGAGCAGCTCGGCCGGATAGATTTGCGCAAGACGCATGCGCAGCCGCAGATGGCGCTCGGCGTTGGGAAAAAGCGCATGGCCGCATGCGTGCACCGGCGTGCGCAGACGGATGGCCGTCAGCGTGTCCTGCAAAGACCTGCGGGAGCGTACGTGCATGTGCACGTCGCCCGCTGCGGCTAGCGGCAGACCGCAAGCCTTGCCCAGCCCGCGCAACCCGGCAAGGCGCGCGCGGTCATCCGGCCCCTGCAGCAGCTCCGCCGCAATCCAGGCACGGTCGGCGAAACGCTCGGCGACGAGCCGCGCATGCTCGGTGTCGTGTTTTCCGTCAGGAACCAGGAGAACGAGACAGCCGGGCAGTCCGCCTGCCAGATCGTCTCGAGAGAGCGAATAGCTGCCTTTGTTCGTCCTGCGCCGACCGCGGGTGATGAGATCGGCGAGATTGCCGTAGCCTTCGCGATCGGTGGCGAGCAGCACCAGCTTCGGTCCGTCTTTCAGTCGTATTTCCGAGCCGATGATGAGAGGCAGGCCGGCGTCTTTCGCCGCGACATGCGCCCGCACGATGCCTGCCAATGAGCATTCGTCGGTGACGGCAAGCGCCGAATAGCCCAGCCCGGCGGCGCGCTTCACCAGCTCTTCCGGGTGCGAAGCACCGCGAAGAAAAGTGAAGTTGGAGGCGCAGTGCAGCTCGGCGTAGGCGGGGAGGGGGGAATACACGGCTCAGGCGAATACGCCGTGCAAATACCATCCCCCTTCGCCGCGGCGCTCGCGATAGATCCACACAAGCGCTTCGTTCTGCGTGCGAGCGACGAAGTAGTCCCGGGCGACGTCGTGGCCGTCCCACCACCCTGACTCGATGCGTTCCGGGCCGACGAGCAGCTCGAGCGGCCCGTCGTGGTGCGGCACGGCCTCGATCTCGGCAAGCAGCCTGGGGCGATCGAGCAGCCAGAAAGGGCGCTCGCCGAAATCGCGCTGCAACTGCTTTTCTCCCATATCGGCAATCACGCCGGCGCGCTCCGGGCGATGCTCGGCCCGGCCGGCGATGCCGCACACCGCTTTGGCGCCGAGACGCGCTTGCAGCCGCTCGACCAGGTGCTCCCATTGGCCGGGCGGCTTGCCTTGCTCGAGCAGCAGCCCGAGATTGTTTCCGGCAAGTGGCACGATATCCTCGGCTTGCAGAGCGATCTCGCGCACCGGCTCGGCGAGCTCCAGACCGGCGAACCGCTCGCGCGCGAGCAGCGTGAAGTGCTCGGCGTCGCGGGAAGGCGCAACCAGGCCGATCGCGATTTCGGTGGCGGCCCTGTCGCGGTGCCTGAGCCTGAGGACGAAGCGCTGCACGCCGGCCGAACGCGCGGCGAGGAACCCGGCGAGCTGGACGATCAGCCGCCTCGCGGCGAAGAGCAGCGTTTCGGCTTGGGTGGCTTCGGCGGGAAGCTCGATCGCCGCCCTGAACCGAGCCGGCGGGACGAAAAAATTCCGTGGATCGGGAAGCCGCCCGAGCGCGCGGTCGAGCTCGGCTAGCGGTCCCTGCCCGAAGCGCCGCGCAATGCCTTCGCGCGGCAGCGCGCGCAGTTCGCCGAGCGTGCGGACGCCGATCGCCTCGAACGCCGCCAGCGTTTCATCGTTGCAGCGCAGAACCTCCAGGGGGAGTGCGGCCAGCACCGGCTGGAGTTCGGCACTCTCGCCGATAAATTTCTGCTTTCCGACCAGGGCGAGCCAGAAAGCCGCGCGCGGCGTGGGAGCGCCCGCGAGCACGGAACTCCAGCCCATTTCCGCCAGCCCCCGGCGAAGGCGCTCGAGAATCGATTCCAGGCCGCCGAAGAGCTTCAGGCTGCCCGAGGCTTCGAGCAGCACGCCATCGGGAAATTCCAGCGCCACGCCCGGTGTGAATTGCGCCGCCCATCCGGCCACGCCGAGAAGCGCTTCGGTTTCCGTCGCGGGGTCGCGCGGCGCAATGCGCAGCCGCGGCGCGAGAGCGAGCGCCGCCGCTACAGCCATGCCGGGGCGAACGCCGCGCGCGAACGCCTTGCGGTCGCAGGCGAAAACGCAGTGTCGCTCTTCGACCGCGAAAGGTTCAGGCGTGGACGAGCCGCGCAGAAAAATCTCGAGCGGCAGCCGGGGCAGCCGAATGGCGATCCACATGATGGGTTTTGCCGTGCAAGGCGGGCGGCATCGGCGGCAGCAGGACAGGGCGGGCGAGGGGGGCACCGCGGCGCTTGAGCACGCGTACCGCAAGGCCGCCGTCGCTCGTGCCGAGCGCGATCCGCAGCGCCGCAGGAGAGGATTCGCCGGTGGCCTCCGGAAATCGGAACAGGAAGGCAGGTGCGCGGCCGCCTTCGGCAGCGATTTGCAGGCGCCTCAGTTCCGCGTATTTCGCGTCTCGAGGCCAGGCGAGCACTGCGCCGCAGGCGTTCGAGGCAAGCGCCTGCTCGGTCGCCCAGAGCGTTTCTTTCGGCGAAGCTGTGCGCACAACGACAAGGTTCGCGATATCGATTCCCGCCGCGGCGAGCGCCGGCGCGTAGGGCAGGTGTGGCGGCGCGATCCAGACGATCCGCAATCCGCGTTTGGACAATCCGGCGAGCGCAGGTCCAAGCAGGCGCAACTCGCCGATGCCTTCGTGCGCAGGCAGGATCTCGGTCAGCGCCCCGGCAGGCCAGCCGCCGCCGGGAAGCTCGGCGTCAAGCCCCGGAAATCCACATGGAACGGTCGGCGTGCCTGTCCGGTTCAAACTGTCGCCGCGCCAGATGTCGGGGCGATCGAGCAGGGCGGCGAAAGAGAAAGGCATGCTCGCCATGGATCGCGTCCTGCGGGAAAGCGAGCGTCAAAGAGGCTGGCGGATCACGCCGACGCCAAGACCTTCGATTGCAAAATCGTCTTCGCGCAGATCGACCACGATGGTCTTGAACTCGGGATTTTCGGGAAGCAGTTCAACGGTGTTGCCGCGGCGGCGCAGGCGCTTCACCGTGACTTCGTCGTGCACGCGCGCCACCACGATCTGGCCCGAGCGCGCCTCGCGCGTGCGGTGCACGGCGAGCAGGTCGCCGTCGAGGATACCGGCGTCGCGCATGCTCATGCCGCGTACTTTCAGCAGATAGTCGGCGCGCGGCTGGAACAGGGCCGGATCGACCTGGCAGCGCCGCTCGACGTGCTCCTCGGCGAGGATGGGGCTGCCTGCGGCGACGCGGCCGATGAGCGGCAGCCCGATCCCCTCGGTGAGGCGGATGCCGCGCGAGGCGCCCGGGGTCAGTTCGATCGCGCCTTTCCTCTCCAGCATCCGCAGATGCTCTTCGGCGGCGTTGGGCGAGCTGTAGCGGAATGCCTTCGAGATCTCGATCCGGGTGGGCGGAAAGCCGGTTTTCTGGATGGCTTTGCGGACGAAGTTGAGAATTTTCTGCTGCTTGGGGGTGAGCTCTTCGGTCATGAGGCCTCCGTGTATCTGTATTTATATACAGTCTTTGCCCGCTTGGCAAGAGGGGCTTGCTCTGGGGCAGTCGGCAGCCCGCCCGGGCGTATAATTCGCGCGAGACAACCCGGTTCTTTCAGCCATGACGCAGCCCTACGAATCCGACATTACCCGAATGATCCGCGAGCTGCTCCAGGAGAAGCCGCACATCGTCCAGGAGCAAAAAAAGGGGCGGGCGCTGTGGTGGGACAGGAAGCTCGACCCCGAGGACCTGAAGCGCACCCGGGAATCGAACGTCAAGCAGCAGGCCTACGTCTATCAAAACAAGGTCTGATTCCCGCCTCCAGGCGCTCGCCGCGGCCTTCGCGACCTGTGTTGCGCTTTGGGGCTGCACTCCATCCCCCGGTTCCGCTTTCAGCATGGAATCCGCGCCGCCCCCGGCGGACCCGCTGGCGGCGTCGGCCCTCGTCGGGCGCGGCGACACCTACGAGGTACGGCAGCTCATCGCCGAGCTGGATAAAAAGCAGGATTGGGCCGCAATGGTGCGGCTCGCCGTGGAGCAGCAAAAGGGCGATCCCGAAAATTCCGACTGGGGAGTGGTGGCGGGCTACGGGTGGCTGCGCGGCCGCGACTACGCCAAAGCCATTGCAGCGCTGTCCCGGGTGACCCAGCGCAACCCCGAGGACGTCTCCGCCTGGAACCTTCTGGGCGAATCCCAGCGGCAGGCCGGCCAGCCCGGACGGGCGACGCAGACCCTGGAGCACGCCAGCATCATCGGGCGCACGTCCTATCTGACGTTCTTCCTGCTTGGAGAAGCCTACCGCGATGCCGGCCGGCTCGACCGGGCCATAGGCGCATACCGGGAAGCGGTGCGCCTCGAGCCGCTGTTTCCCCGCGGGTGGTTCGAGCTGGGTTCTGCCCAGGTGCGGATCGGCGAGCGCAAGGACGCCGAAGCTGCATTGGAAACACTGCAGAAGCTCGACCCGTCGCTTGCCGTTCGGCTCAAGGAGCGGATCGAAGCCAAGAGCAAGTAGGTATCGGTGGGTTCGATTTGAGGTACCTGACCGCCTGAGTTGTATTGTTGCATATGTATATTATGTCAAATAACATCCGGTACCGGAATACCTAAGGCCACTTCTAGTATTACCTCGACGCTTCTTTGAAAAGTCTGAAGAAGTTGTCCGTGGTGGCAGTGGCCAGCACGCCGAGCGGGAT
>DATHJM010000040.1:0-3677 GCA_035489775.1 Burkholderiales bacterium | reverse complement strand
TCAGGGTCTTCGCCGCGGCGTGGATCGCCGTGCGAATGCGCGCATAGGTCCCGCAGCGGCAGATGTTGGTCATCGCCGCGTCGATGTCCTTGTCGCTGGGGTCGCGGTTCTTGCCGAGCAAGGCGACCGCCGACATGATCTGCCCCGACTGGCAGTAGCCGCACTGCGGCACTTCGTGATCGATCCACGCCCTCTGCACCGGGTGCAGCTGACCGCGCTGCGCGAGCCCTTCGATGGTGAGCACTTTCTGGCCGGCGGCCGCGGACACGGGCACCGAGCAGGAGCGCACCGGCTCGCCGTTCAGGTGCACCGTGCAGGCGCCGCACTGGGCGATGCCGCAGCCGTATTTCGGGCCCTTCACGTCGAGCACGTCGCGCAACACCCACAAGAGGGGCATCTCGGGCTCGACGTCGACGCTCGTTTTCTTGCCGTTGACCGTGAGTTCGATCATCTCGGATCTCCTTTGGAATGCATGTGCGGCGGTTTCCTGAAAGCCGCTGAAACGGCTGCGCCTAGTTTACCCGATCACGCGAGGCGCAGTCCCTGGTTCTTGAGCGGCAGCGAGCGGATTCGCCTGCCGGTCGCCGCGAAAATCGCATTGCACAACGCGGGCGCGAGAGGCGCGAGCGGCGTCTCGCCCATCCCGCCCCAGAACCCTCCGCTCGGAACGAGCACCGCCTCGATTCTCTTCGGCATCTCGGCGATGCGCATGATGCGGTACTCGTCGAAGTTGGACTGCTCGACGCGGCCCTCTTTCAATGTGATCTCGCCCCAGAGCGCCGAAGTGAGTCCATAGGCGACGCAGCTTTGCACCTGCGCCTCGGCCGAATCCGGGTTCACCACGTAGCCCGGGTCCACCGCCACCACCACGCGCCGGATGTCGAGCTCGCCCGAGCCGCTCACCGATACTTCGAACACCGCGGCGGCGTAGCTGCCGTGGGAATCCTGCACCGCGATGCCGCGGTGCACGCCGGCGGGAAGAGGCGAACCCCATCCCGCTGACCTGGCCGCGGCATCGAGCACGCCGAGGTCCTTGGGCCTTCCCTGCAGCATGGCGCGGCGAAACTCGTAGGGGTCCTTGCCTGCCGCATGCGCCATTTCATCCACGAAGCTTTCGCGCATAAAGGGATTTTGCGAGTGGAACACGGTGCGCATAAAGCCCACCGGAACGTGGCTGTTCCTCATCGCGAACTCGACCCTCAGGTTCGGCACTTCATAAGGCATGTCGACGATGCCGCCGAGCGCGTGCCGGTCCACGCCTTCTTTGATCTCCTCGGGACGGACCCCCGCCATAATGGAGTGGCCGGCGTCGCGGACGCGCCAGGCGGTGAGCCTGCCTGCGGCGTCGAGCGCCGCCTTGAAGCGCATCAGCGTCATCGGTCGGTAGTAATCGTGCTGCATGTCCTCCTCGCGCGACCACAGGAGCTTGACCGGAGTGCCTTCCATCGTTTTTGCGATCGCAACCGCCTGCCGCGTGTAGTCCTGGAAACCGCGCCGCCCGAAGCCCCCGCCCAGGTGCGTCAGGTGCACGTCGACGTTCTCCAGCGGAACGCCCGCGGTCGCCGCCGCGGCCGCGTGCGTGGCTTCGGCGTTCTGCGTCGGCGCCCACACCTCGACGCGGTCGCCCTTCACCAGAGCCGTGCAGTTCATCGGCTCCATTGCCGCATGGTTCAGGAAAGGAGCGTAGTACTCGGCTTCGACGAGCTTCGCAGCCTGGGCGAAGGCCGTCTCGACGTTGCCGTCGTTGCGCGCGACCGGGACGCTGGAATCCTCCAGCCCGAAACGCACGAACTCGCGGATGCTCTCGGTCGAGGCGCCGCCGTTCGCGCCGACGTCCCATTCGATCGGCAGGAGCTTGAGCATGCGGTTCGCGCGCCACCAGTTGTCGGCGACCACGGCGACGGCGTCCTCGAGCTGCACGACCTTGATCAGACCGCGCATGCCCTTGATTCTTTCGCCCGGGACGGTCTTCAGAGTGCCGCGGAACACCGGGCACTGCGCAATGGCGGCGTACGCCATGCCGGGCAGCTGCACATCGATTCCGAAGAGCGGCTTGCCTCTGACCTTGTCGGGAATGTCCAAGCGATGCGCAGCCTTGCCGATGAGATTCCATTCCCTGGGATCTTTCAGCTTCACGTCCTTCGGCGGCTCGAGTTTCGAGGCCGCCTGCGCCACCTGGCCGAAGCGCAGCTTTCTCCCCGATGGCATGTGCGTGATGACGCCGTTCTCCGTGTCGCATTCCGACGCGGGAACTTTCCATCTCTGCGCCGCGGCGGCGACGAGCATCCCGCGCGCGGCGGCGCCCGCCTGGCGCAGATACTCCTGCGAGTCCCGGATCGAGCGGCTGCCGCCGGTGGCCATCGAGCCCCACACGCGGTTGCGGCGGACCTGTTCGTTCGTCGAGACGAATTCGGTGCGCACCTTCCTCCAGTCGCACTCGAGCTCCTCGGCGACGAGCATGGGAAGCCCGGTGGAACTGCCCTGCCCCATCTCCGAGCGCGCCACGCGGATCAGGACGCTGTCGTCGGCGCCGATCACGATCCAGGCGGTGAGCTCGGGGCCTTTCGGATTTGTCCCGGCGGCAACCGCCCGCGCTGGAATCATCAATTGGAGCGCGAGGCCGCCGCCCGTGGCCGTGGACACTTTGAGAAAATCGCGGCGGGATTTGCGGAACGGGATCGGCATGATGAACTGATTCATTTTGCGCTTCGGCCTACGCGGCTGCAACCGTCGAAGGTTACGGGTAGTGTCTCAATATGGAGACACCACCAGCCGGTACTCCACCTCAGCCTGTCGGCAGCTTGCAATCCTTGAACTCCTGCCGCAATTTCGTCCTGAGCAACTTGCCCGTTGCGGTGTGCGGCAGCTGCTCGACGAAGGTGCTGTCGTCCGGCAGCGGTCAGCTGCGCCCGAACCACCACACTAGGCCCGCGACTATGAGGCCCGTACCGATTGCGACGATCCATTGGTTACTCGCAATGCGACCGACGAAGGTACTCCCAGTATCCGAAGGATTCCCGCTTTTCATTTAGACACCTCACGATCAAATCCGCGATGTCGAGCCTGATCAAATCAACGTTGTCGTGGTCGAGGCGTTGAAAAAGTGCGTCTATTCCCATCATAAGGCTACCCTTCCGCGGGCCACATCAAGTGCAAAGGATCTGTCTTCTACTGGGAACTCTTTCGACGGAATCCACGAATCACCCAGGCGATGCTCAGCCCAAGTAAATACGAAACCGCGATAGGTATTGCCAAATAGGCAATTACTCGTGCAAAGAAATGCGTGCGACGTTCCTGTAGATAGTTTTCATAGCGCTGTTCCACTTCTTTCGCACGTCCCATCTTCACTATTGCCTCATGTAATCCTTGGCAAGTCCTCGGGCCGGTGCCGAAATTGGATACCAATTCTGGATATACCTCCGAGATAGCTCTCGTCATGTCTTTGCCTGAGCAGGTATGCGCAAGGCAATAAGCGCGCCCAATTTCATAAAAAAAGTCCGCGTCTCCCGGATCCTTTCCAATAGCCCAATAACCAACACCCAATAACCAGACAGCCGAAAGCAAAACCCACGTTCTTTGCCACCCGTTTAGTTGTTTCAGTCTTAGTTTCGCGCTGAACATAGATCGTACCCATCGTCTCTTACAGCTTCACCATCCCCATCCAGAACATGGTCTTG
>DATHJM010000039.1:0-5316 GCA_035489775.1 Burkholderiales bacterium | reverse complement strand
CGTCCGCATCGCCCTCGTTGACGCACTGGATGGGCGACTTGCCGACCACGTCTTCCGGTGCGAATCCGAGCACGCGCTTGAGCGACGGGCTCGCGTAGCGCACCTGCAGGCCTGCGTCGAGGACCATCACCGCATCGGTGGCGTGTTCGATCAGCGAGCGAAAATGCGCTTCGCTGCGCGCCACGTCCGCTCGCGCCTGGCGCAGGCGCTCTTCGCGCGAATAGACTTCGCGCGTCATGAAGTTGAAGCGCTCGGCGAGCTGTGCGATTTCATCGCCATGCGCGGCGGTTTCCGGAATTCCGGCGATATCCGGCGAGCTCGCCGGCGGCTCGCTGTCGGGGTTGCCGCGGCTCAATGCCTGGGTGGCGGCGGTCAGCCCCCCCAGTGGCTGGACAACCGCACGCCGGAAGAATACGGTGATGGCGATTGCGGCGAGCGCGAAAATCGCCACGAAAATCCCCGTCACCAGCATGGCGCTGTGCTGGCCGGCGGAAAACACCGCCTGAGCCGGTACGTACACTATCTGCGACCCGATCACTTCGTCCATGTTCCAGCCGAAGCCGTTCGAGTTCCCGTACGTCCTGACCATGCTCGCGGGTGCCGCCGAGGGCACGCTGTGGCACTCGAGACAGCTTTCCGATCTGATGCGGATCGGACGCGCCGTGAAGAACATGTCGCGCCCGCCGATCTCGCGAAAGCCGGTCTGCTCCGGCAATGCCCGATTCCCGCGGAAGCGCTCGACCAGGGCAGCTTCGAACGTATCCGCCTTGTCGAGCGGATTGGTCGGGTTGAGCGTGGCTTCCTTGTACAGGAAGTCCTCGTAGTCCTTGCCGGTCCGGAAGTACGCGAACACCTTGCGTGCGGAGTACCCGGGCACCGTTTCGCTGATGAACTCTTTGCGCTGGGCGAGCAGCGGCCTGAGGTGCACGTTGACGTTCTCGCTCGTGTACTGGCGCACCGAGTTCATCGTCTTCAGCAGGATCTGCGCCTTGGAGACGACTTCGCGCTCGGCCTTGCTTTGCAAAGCCTCTGACAGCGCAAACCAGCTCGCCACCATGCCGGTGAGAAACACCAGCGCCAGCAGCAGCGTGAATTTGGCGCCCAGATTGAGTCTGAATCGGTCGAACATCTGCAAGGTCCGGCAGTGGTCCAGGTACGGGCTATCCGGCGAGAGATCCGGACGCCGTCAACCGCAAACGACTATTTTCACCTTCGCCGCCCGGGTGCTCTGTGCGTCAGCACACGCACCCTTACTGCAGCTTCAGACCGTGGTGCGCCTCACCTTCCGAACAGGCGCTGCAGCCAGCTCTTCGCCTGTTGCTTCACCTGCTCGACGGCGATGCCCACGGCGGATGCGCAGGGAGCGCGCTCCACCGGCGCCGAGCCCTGGGCGAACGGCAGCTCGAGCGCTCCGGCGCAGGCAAAGTCGGCGCGCAATCCGCTCTGCGGATCGATCAGCACGTTCTCGATGCCGTCCGGCTTGGGCAGGGCGAGCGGCTCGGGGTTCAGCACCGCCATCATTTCGCCCCAGACAGGCAGGGCTGCGCCCGCGCCCGAGAGCCGCGCTGCGCGGTTGTCGTCGTAGCCTATCCAGACGATGCCGAGATGGTCGCCGGTGAATCCCGCGAACCAGGCGTCGCGCTGCTCGCTCGTGGTGCCGGTCTTGCCCGCGACGGCGCTCTCGGGCGGCAGCCAGTTCTTGAGCGACTGCGCGGTGCCTTCCCGCACGACGCCTTGCATGGCCGCGGTGATAAGGTACATCGGTTCCGGTGGGAAAGCCTGCTCCACCGCGAGCGCGTAGCGCTTGAGCGGCCGGCCGTCCTGGGTCGTCACCTCGCGTATCGCGCGCAGCGGCGTGCGGAATCCGCCGCTCGCGATGGTCTGGTACATCTGCGCCACTTCGAGGGGGGAGAGGTCCACCGCGCCGAGGAGCGTCGAGGCGTAAGGCTGCATCTCGCGCTCGATGCCCAGGCGCTTGATGGTGTTGAGGACTTTCTCGACGCCGATATCGGTCCCGAGGCGCGCGGTCGCGGCGTTGTAGGACTGCGCGAGCGCCGTGCGCAGCGGCACCGCGCCGTGGAAGGTCTTGTCGTAGTTCGTCGGCTCCCAGTCCGGCGCCCCGCGGCTCTTCCACACGAAAGGCCCGTCGTCGATCGGCGTCACGAGGGTGTAGTGCGCGGGATCGCTCAGCGCCGTGAGGTAGATCGCGGGTTTGAGTAGCGAGCCCACGGGGCGCCCGGCGTCCAGGGCCCGGTTGAATCCGCGGAAGCGCACGTCGCGTCCGCCAACCAGCGCCTGCACTTCGCCCGACTGGGTGTCGGTGACCACGACCGCGCCTTCCAGGCCCGGTTCGCCGAAGATTTTCCCCCTGTCGAACTGGGCGAGCTTGCGCCCGAGCACGCGCTCGGCCGCGGCCTGCACGCGCGGGTCGAGCGTGGTGAAGACCCTCAGGCCTTCCGAGCGCAGGTCGGCTTCGTCGTAGTCGCGCCTCAGCTGCCGATGCACCAGATCGAGGAAGGCCGGGTGGGGCGAAGTGCCCATTGCGGCCTTCTGGTTGACCCCCAGGCCCGCGGCCCGAGCCTGGGCGTACTGCTCCATGGTGGCGAAGCCCCGGTCCCTGGTCTCGCGCAGGACGAGGTTTCTCCGCTCGAGCGCGCGCTCCGGGTTGCGGAACGGGTCGTACAAGGTCGGGCCCTTCA
The DNA here is from genome assembly GCA_035489775.1 of Burkholderiales bacterium. GTDB lineage: Bacteria > Pseudomonadota > Gammaproteobacteria > Burkholderiales > SG8-39 > VBDM01. The sequence goes on along the minus strand of DATHJM010000039.1, from coordinate 2,617 downwards.
CCATGCCGACGAGGAGCGCGCTCTCCGCGAGCGTGAGGTGCTCGACGGTCTTGCCGAAGTAGAACAGCGAGGCGAGGCCCACGCCGTGGATCGCCCGGTCGCGGTCCTGGCCGAGGTAGATTTCGTTCAGGTAGGTCTCGAGGATCTCGTCCTTGTCGTAGTGGATTTCCAGCAGCACCGCCATGAAGAGCTCGGTGACCTTGCGCGAGAGCGTGCGCTCGGGCGTGAGGAAGAAGTTCTTCACCAGCTGCTGGGTCAGCGTGCTGCCGCCCTGGAGTCCCTTCAAGCGGAAGAAGGACAACGCCGCGCGGGCGATACCGCGCAAGTCGAAGCCGTGGTGCGAGTAGAAGTTGCGGTCCTCGTTCGCGATCAGCGCCTGCACCAGCGGCTTCGGCACCTCGGAGAGCCGCACCAGCACGCGGTCCTCGTTGTTCGCGGGATAGATGCCGCCGATAGCCAAAGGCTCCAGGCGCGCAAACGGGAGGTCCCGCCCTTCGGCGTCCTGCACCGCCTTCACCGCGCCGCCTTCGAACGCCACGCGCACGCGCTTCGCGGGCTGCGTCCCGTCCCAGAACACGAACGGCCGCACCGCGACCTCGAGCCAGTCGTTGTCGTTCGCAAACCAGCCCGGATCGCCCTCGCGCGGCCCCTGGCTGTAGCCCGCCTCCTGCAACTCGCGCACCACGTCGATCTGCGCGATGCGCAACCCCGCGTGCAACTCCAGCGGCCGCGCGTAAATGCGCGCCGGCAGCGCGAAGCGGCGGCCCTCGAACTCGCTGCGCACGCGAAAATCCAGATACAGCGTGAACCCGGCCGCGAGCAAGGCGAGCGTGAGGAAGGTGTAGCGGGCGTAGCGCCAGAATTTTGCGCGATCGAGCATCTGGCGGATTTTACTTTGTTGCGGGGCGTTGCCGGCGATTGCGTCGAGCTGAAACGGGCGGAGCCTCGCTCGCCGCGATGCTCAAATGTCGTCTCGAGACGACACCGAAAGGATCATCGGAAAGCTCTGCGACCGAATTTTCTCAGATGCGGTGTCCCGTGGCGGGATCGAAGAGCGCTCCGCGTGCTCTCGGGCAGGAAGGAACGGTTCATGGGCGAGCGTGGGATAGTGGAGCGTAGCGAGGCGCCGCTGAGGTGTAGACTTTCCGCGCGCCCGTCTCCTAAAGCGATTGAGGAAGAAAGCTCGCAATGCCTGTAAAGAAGATCCTGATAGCCGATGATTCGTCCACAGCACGCCACGTTCTCTTCCAGATGCTGGCAAAGCACGGCTACCGTTGCATATTGGCCGAGACCGCCATGGAGGCCATGGACAAGGCGAAAGCCGAACAGCCGGACCTCATACTGATGGACGTCGTCATGCCCGATATGAACGGCTTCCAGGCAACGCGCCTGATCACGCGCGACGAGGCGACCAAGCACATTCCGGTGATTCTGTGCACCAGCAAGAGCCATGAAACCGACCGGGTATGGGGCCTGCGCCAGGGCGCGACGAACTACGTGGTGAAGCCGGTCGACGAGGAAGATCTCCTCGCCAAGATCATGGCGCTGGGCTGAACCTGCGACCGGTCTGCCCGGAGGTTCCCCTTCACGCTCTGCACGCTGGCGTACATACGGCGAAATATCCTTGCTGTAGTCTCCCCGAGGTTGCTGAAGGAGAGACCAATGATGAAATCGAGCAGGAACGTCGCGGCAGCATTGGCAATGGCCGTGCTGGTTGCCGGGCTGTGCGGGTGCGAGAAAGGACCGCTGGAGAAAGCCGGAAAGCAAGTCGACAAGGCTTTCGAAAAAGCCGGCGACAAGATCGAGGACGCCACGAGGAAAAAGAGATAGCCCGCGATCGGGGCTGGCGATCGTTTTCAATCGCGCTGAATGCAGCGCTTACAACCGGAGCAATCCAACATGAACAAAGATCAAGTGAAAGGCGTAGTGAAGGACATTGCAGGGAAATTCCAGGAAGAAGGCGGCAAGCTGGTTGGAAGCAAGGAACAACAGGTCAAGGGGCTTTCAAAGCAGATTTCCGGCAAGGCGCAAAAGGGCGTCGGCGACGCCAAGCAGACTATCGAGGATTTCAACAAGATCTAGGCTTGCAATTCAGCGGTTGCGCCCTTCGCCGTGCGCTTTTCCTGCGGACGGCGCAGGGCGGCTTCCCGCCTGTACGCGACCGGCAGAGCCCTGGGCCTGCGGATTGTGGACGGGCGCAGGCTGCGGCACCGCGTTTTGCATGCGGGGAATACTGCCCGGGCCCGTGCGCACCTGCGGGGCCGCGGCGCCGGGATTGGCGGGGAAGCTCCGCCCGTCGGGACGGCCGTCCCTGCGCGGATTCGGGCGAAGGTGTGTGTTATGCACTTCCGGCCGGTTCAGCGAACTGTTGCGGGTGGCCGGGGCGACCGGGTCCTGCCACCGGAACTCGCGCCGCTGGCCGGCCTGCGTAGTGGCGCCGAACCGCTGCTGCACCGACGCGATGTGATACGGCACGCCCCGGCGGTGCCCGGGATCGTGCCGCCATACGACCGGCACGGTTCTCGCGGGCGACGACCGGTAGACGCCCCCTTGGCGATTCACGAAAACGTTGGTGACGTTGACGACCGTGACGTGGCGCGATCGCCAGTCGCAGGAG
>DATHJM010000038.1:0-2027 GCA_035489775.1 Burkholderiales bacterium | reverse complement strand
CGATGCCGAGATTCTGCGAATCGCCACCCTGGAAAGCGCCCGCCCCGGCGACCTTTGCTTCCTTTCGCATGCCCGGTACCGTGCGCAATTGCGCGACACCCATGCCTCGGCCGTGATTCTGGCGCGCGAGGAACAGGATGCGACAGCCTTGCCCAGGATCCTGTGCGACGACCCCTATGTCTATTACGCCCGTGCCGCGCAGCTGTTCGGCCCCGAGAGTCGTCCCCTTCCTGGAATCCACGCGCGCGCCGTTGTCGAAGCGGGCGCCGAAATTCCGGCATCTGCCACGGTTGGCCCCGGCTGTCATATCGGCCAGGGGGTGCGGCTGGGGGAGCGGGTCGTGATCGATGCCAATTGCACGGTCGGCGATGACGCGGAGATCGGCGAGGACAGCCGCCTGGGCCCTTCGGTGACGGTCTATCCCCGCAGCGTCATAGGCAAGCGCGCGTTGATTCATGCCGGCGTGGTGATCGGAGCCGACGGTTTCGGCATGGCGCCGGATGCGGGACGCTGGATCAAGATTCCGCAAACGGGACGCGCGGTCATAGGTGACGACGTCGAGATCGGCGCCAACACCACGATCGACCGCGGCGCGCTCGACGACACCGTAGTCGAGGACGGCGTCAAGCTCGACAACCAGATCCAGATCGGCCATAACGTGCGCATCGGTGCGCACACCGCGATGGCTGCCTTTGTAGGCGTTGCGGGCAGCACGCGCATCGGAGCGCACTGCGCAATCGGCGGCGCGGCATGCATTTGGGGCCATTTGACGATCGCCGACCACGTGACGATCTCCGCCGCAGCCAGCGTAACGAAGTCCATCGCGCACGCGGGTACTTACACGGGTGTGCTGCCTTCTGCGCCCAGCCGCGAATGGGCGAAAACAGTGGCGCACCTGCACGGCCTCGACCGGCTGGTCGAGCGAATCCGCGAGCTGGAGAAGCGACTCCCCACAAAGAAGAGAAAGAGGTAAGCGATGGACATCAGAGAGATCCTGGAATACTTGCCTCACCGCTATCCCATGCTTCTTCTGGACCGGGTGCTCGAATGCGAGCCGGGCAAGCGGCTCCTCGCGCTCAAGAACGTCACCATGAACGAGCTTTTCTTCACGGGGCATTTCCCTCACTACCCGGTGATGCCGGGCGTCATGATCATCGAGGCGCTGGCGCAGGCGGCCGCCGTATTGTCTTTCCGCACGGCGAACACAAAACCGGACGACAAGTCGGTCTACTACTTCGCGGGGATCGACGAGGCGCGGTTCAAGCGCCCCGTGGTTCCGGGCGACCAGCTCCTGCTCGAGGTCAAGATCGAGCGCAACGCCCGGGGACTCTGGAAATTCGCGGCCGAAGCGCGCGTCGGCGATGCGCTCGCCGCAGAAGCGAAGATCCTCTGCACCCTGCGCCCGATATGATCCACCCGACGGCCCTCGTTCATTCCGGAGCGAAGCTCGCCCCGGGAGTATCGGTGGGCCCGTATTCGATCATCGGCGAGCACGTCGAGATAGGGGAGGGAACTTCTATCGGGCCGCACGTGGTGATCGAGGGGAGAACGCGCATCGGAGCGCAAAATCGCATTTTCGGATTCAGCTCGCTCGGCGGACCGCCCCAGGACAAGAAATACGCCGGGGAGGCGACCGCGCTCGAGATCGGCGACCGCAACACCATCCGCGAGTACTGCACTTTCAGCTGCGGCACCGTGCAGGATACGGGCGTCACGCGCATCGGCGACGACAACTGGATCATGGCCTACGTGCATATCGCGCACGACTGCCGGGTCGGCAACCACGCGACTTTTGCCAACGTGGCGACGCTTGCCGGTCACGTCCACGTCGGGGACTACGCGGTGCTCGGCGGGTTTACCGGAGCGCACCAGTTCGTCTCGATCGGTGCGCACTCGATCACCGGGGTCGCGACGGTCCTGCTGCAGGACCTGCCTCCGTACGTCATGGCGGCGGGCAATACCGCGAAGCCGTTCGGAATCAACAGCGAAGGGCTGAAGCGGCGAGGATTCGCCGCGGAAAAAATCAC
>DATHJM010000037.1:0-2704 GCA_035489775.1 Burkholderiales bacterium | reverse complement strand
CTACATGGTGGACAGCGCCGACCAGCTGAAGGCGGAGTGGGTCGCGGGGAAGCGTCGGGTCGGCGTGACGGCCGGAGCGTCTGCCCCCGAGGTGCTGGTAAACGAGCTGATCGCGCGGCTCAAGGCGCTCGGCGCGGGCAGCGTGCGCCAGCTCGAAGGCGTGAACGAGAGCGTGGTGTTCACCCTGCCGCGCGAGCTGGCGTTGCGCGCCGCGCCGCGCTGACCGCCTTTCAGCGCCTGTCAGCGCCCGGCGCGGGAGTTTCCGCCTTAGCGCTCGCGGTAGGAGAAGCGCCTGAGGTACGCCGACGCGGCTCCGACATTCACCCCTTGGGACGACTTGCTGGTATCGGCCGAGGTGACGATGTCCTTGATCACGCCCGAGGGCAGCTGGATGATCGCCATCCCCACCGTGAGCCCGCCCAGCAGCTGCCCGGCCACGTTGTTCAGCGAGTTCACGACATACTGTCCGGTCTTGAAGTCGAACTGATAGAGAAAGCTCTCCCCGCCGACCGTGCAGGCGGCGTTCGTGGTTGGTATGTTGGAGGCGATCACCAGGGTGCCGATGATCAGCTCCGGATCGACGTTGACCCGCTCACCCGGTGTCGCGTTCCCCGGATTGAGGTCGATCAGCCAGCCGTCCCTGGTGTTCCAGTCCACCGGCAACGTCGAGGTGGTGCGCGTCGTGGTCGACGCGTTGATCAGCGTCTGGGTCACGAAATTCGAGCCGACGCGGATATTCGGGCCGTAGTCCGAGGCGGCGTCCACGACCTTGTCCTTGATCGCGTAGATGGACTGCTGCCAGGCGATGCCGCTTGCCAGGCCGGGGTCGCTGAGGTCGCTGGCGCCGAGGTACCGGCCGGTCCCCACGTAGATGATGCGGTTGGAGCCGATGTGGGTCAGCGCCATCCGGGTGGTGATCGGTTGCGCGCGCCCCGTGCTGTCCTTGAGGGTGGCGATGTGCAGCACGGTCGGCGGGTTCACGGTCACGTCCATGCGCCAGATATTGCCGAGCTGGTCGCCGGCGTACACGTACCTGAAGGTCGCGTCCTTGAGGGCGTTGTCGTAGTAGCCGGAAAGCTTCATGAGGCCCGACGGTGTGCCGACCGTGCCCACGTTGGCGGCGCTGATCTGCGTGGGAATCTTGTTCAGCACCGCGCCGGTGATCGCGTCCAGCACGAAGAAAAATCCTCCGCCGGTGCCGGGGCTGACGTTGTTGAGGCCCGAGGAGAGCACGACCACCCATTTGCCGTCCGAGGCGCGCTTGCCGAACACCGGATCGCCGTAGCTGAACCCCAGGTCGGGGTCGTTGTTGGCGCACAAAGTGGAATCGGCGCAGAACTCCCACAGCAGCAACGGCGTGTTCTCGTCGGTGATATCGAGCGCATAAAAGCCGCGGCCGCCGGCGCCCGCGCCGCCGACGAGCACCGTTTTCCATCTGCCTGCGCTGACGTCGTAAATGTCGCCGGTCTCGGGCGAGCCGTCGACGAAAAAGCGGTGGTTGGCCGAGTACGCCTGGTCGGCGAGCTGGTAGATCCCGGGCAGCAGGAAGCGCGGCGCGTACGCCCAGACTTCATCCCCGGTAAGCGCGTTGAATGCGTGCAGGTAGCCGTCGTTGGCGCCCACGTACAGGCGCGCTGCGCGGCTGGCGACGCTCGTCCTGAACGACGCGTAAGTCGGGGTGACCGAGTCGGCATAGTCGAAGGTCGCCGCTCTCACGAAGGTCGGCTTCGCGCTGATGGTGTCGCCGAACACGGTCTGGGTGACTGCGTTGGTGAGCGGGTCGATCTCCTGGCGGTCGCGGTACACGCAGCTAAGGCATCCCGGTCCGGCCTCGTTGCCGTTCTGGCCGCGCAGGAAGTTGATCATGTTGTTGCCGTCGTCGGCGCTGATTTTCTGCGCCAGCGTGAGCGAGGCGCACTGGCTCATCGCGGCGTTCGGCGCGGGCAGCGTGCATTTTTTCTGGAAGTAATTCTTCTCGTTACCGGTGAGCGTATTCGCCACGACGTTCACATAGGTGAAATTCATCAGGCCGCTCGTCAGCGGGTTCACGGTAAAAATCCTGCGCGAGTCGGTGCTCGCTCCGGTCTGCAGCAGAATCTGCGTGTCCGCCTGCCACTGGATGGTCGGATTCACGTTGCCGGTGACCGGGTCGATGGTCTGCGCGAACACCCTTCCTGACCAGGTGTTGGTCTGGTAGGTGGTGCTGAAGATCTGGTTGTCGGTCTGGGTGATGTTCGGGCTCGAGGTCGCCGATGCGGCCGCCGCCGCGATCTGCGCGTTGAGGTTGCCGAGCGTATTCGCCAGTCCCTGAGTCAGCTCGTTCGCGTTGAGCGCCCGGTAAAAGGTGCCGCGCCCGTTGACCGCCGCGTGCCACAGGTCGTCGATGGCCGATTGGCCGTCGGCCTGCGGGGAGGGCCAGTTGCAGACCGCCCCGGGAGCCCAGAAGCACGCGCCCACGGTTCCGTTCTTGATGTTGAAGAAATCACCGTTGTTGGCGGTCTCGTAGTCGGTCTGGTAGCGCATCAGACCGTCGGCGAGGCCCAGCGTATAGGTGTTCATGTGCTGGTGAGTGACGAAGTCCTTGTTCCCGGCCTTGGCAGGCACGTTGTTGTTCGAGACGTCGGCCCCGGCGGGCGTGGTGCTGGGGCTGGTCAGGGGAACGGCGCCCGCGTTGCGCAGGTCGGTCTTATAGTAGTACAGCGCG
>DATHJM010000036.1:0-8487 GCA_035489775.1 Burkholderiales bacterium | reverse complement strand
GCCGTCGTAGTCGGCCGCGGCGTTCCGGTCGAAGACGTGCTTGCCCGCGACCTGCTTCATTTCAGTGTGGCAGCCGGAACTCAAGCAGCCCGCGTTGTTCAGCTTGGGCAGCTCATGGACCTCACCGCCGATCCTGAAGCTATGACCGCCGATCATGGGCAGCAAGGCATAACGCTGCCTGGGTTGGGTCATGTGGCAGGTGACGCAATCGGCGTTCGGCAGCATTGCGTGGGCAGAGCTCGAGTACTTCTTCCCGGGGAATTCGTAAGCGTTGGTTCCTGAAAGCATGTCCGCCTGCGGACCGTGATGGGCACCCCAGAAGTCGAACGGGATCGACCGCGCCTTCACCTCGTCTTTGGGAAGGAACACGGCGCGATGGCAGTTGGCGCACAGATTGGCTTTACCCCTGTCGAACTCGACGCCGTTCGCCAGGGCAACCTTGGTCGTCTTGCGCAGCGAGAAATTTCCCGTGTCGTGGGGAGCATGGCAGGTGAAGCAGCCTATTTCGGAGGGGTTGGAGACGATCGCCTTGGGATCGACCTTGCCCTTCTTCACGAACTCGATGAAGCCCTCGTTCGTGTGACATCTCTGGCAGCCTTCGCTGTTCGAATAGGATGCATGGCCGATGGTGCGGTGGCCGGAGGTCAGGTACTGGCTGCGCGCGCCGCGGACGGGGAATTTGGGTTCGGAGCCGTGGCAAGTGTCGCAGGCTTTTGGAAACGAAAATTTTTGCGTCTGCGCGATCGACGGATAAGAAACGAGCGCGCCGGAGAACGCCAGCAGTCCGAGCAGCCGCGGGATCGTAGTCATTATCGTAGCCCTCTATATGGTTATTGCCTCAGGACATACTGGACCGCCGATTTCAATTCGGCGTCCGAGGCCTGCACCCTGGGATGGGTCTTGGCCTCCTTGAGCTTCGCGGTCAAGCGGGCGTCGGCGCCCTTGTCGCCCTTGTACTTGGCAGAAACCTCCTTGAACGAAGGGCCGACTTTTTTCTGATCGACCGAGTGGCAGGCCAGGCATTTCGTCTTGGCGAAGCCCTCTCCGGATTGAGCGTGCGACATGGTCGCAAATGCAATGCTCCCCACAATCAGGGTCGTACCGATTATCAGCTTCATCCTATTTTCCTCCAGAGGCAGCAGTGGGCCCTGGCGCGCGGTGCGCGACGCCCTTGTGACAGTCGATGCAGATCTGACCTCCGGCAAGCGCGCCCTTATGCATGTCCTTCACGTAAGGCTTCTGCTTGTCGGCCATCGAGTCCGGATGATGGCAATTGCGGCATTCCTGCGCGCCGTTGGCGCGCATGCGGCTCCATTCGCTCTCGGCCATCGCCTGGCGGTGTGCTTCGTATTTCTCCGGGGTATCGATGACGCCGATGAACTGGCCCCACACTTCCTTCGCCGCCTTGACCTTGCGCACCATCTTCGGCACGAACTCGCGCGGTAGATGGCAATCGGAGCAGCCGGCGACGAATCCTGCGCGATTGTTGTGGTGTGCGGACTCCCGCCATTCCCTGGCCGCGTCGTTCGCGTGACAGCTGCTGCAGAATTCGTTGGTGCTGGTGGCGTGCAGCGTGTAGTTGAACCCCAATGTAGCGGCGATGCCGATGATGAGGCCGGCGGCAAGCAGCGCGAAAAGTGAATAGCGGGTGCTCGGCGTGAAAAAGAACCCGCACAGGCGCGACCACAGCCCCTTTCGCGCGTCGGATGTCGATTGCGTTTCAGGCATATCGCGGCGTTCGGATCGAACACTTTGGGCATTGTGCACCTTCTTCGGCCAATCTGGTGCTGGATCTCCGGACCTGGAGCATGGGTGGGCGAAGAGGATGCCGGCGGGTTAAAGTAGGCCGGCGAATCGAGTACGCGGAGTGACGGGATGACGGAGGAATCGCTTCTGGTCCGATCGAAGCTGTGGCTCGGGGCTTTCACCGGATTTTACCGGCCGGGCATCGAGGAGATTCGCCTCCTCGACCCGGTTTCGAAATTCCTCTACTCCGCGCGCAGCGTCATCCTCATCATCTCCGCCCAGGCCGCGATCATTGCGGGCCTGCTCGCCGCGGGCGACCGGGAGTTCGACGCCGTTCGCTTTCTCCTCGTGCTGGTGGGCCTGGTCGTCGCGCACATGATCAGCAATCTCAGCAACGATTACTTCGGCCACAGGCGCGGACACGACACCCCGGACTCTCCGCGCATGCGCTACACCGTGCATCCGCTCGCGAGCGGCGTGCTCGATCCGCGGGTCTTGGCGACCGGCCTCGCGATTCTGGCCGTGATCGGAACCGCCGTCACGGCATACTTCATCGTCGAGCGCGGCTGGCTCGCGGTGGCGTTCGCTGCGGCGGCCATTGCGCTCATGCTGCTCTACGACGCCGCGCCGATCCCGCTGAAGAGCATCGGCCTGGGCGAGCCCGCCGTGTTCCTGGTGTGGGGGCCGCTCATGGTCGGAGGCGGCTACGCGATGATCACGGGCCACGTGTCGAGCGCGGCTTTCTACGCGTCGATTCCTTACGGCCTTGGCGTGATGGCAATCCTCACGGGCAAGCACATCGACCAGATGGACTTCGACGCCGGAAAAGGCAACCGCACCCTCCCTGTGCTGCTCGGCGAGCGGTTCGCGCGTGTGCTGAACATCGCGACGATCGTTCTCATCTATGCAATCACCGCGGTTCTGACCGCGCTCGGGCAGCTCACCCCGTTCGCCGCGATCATCGCTGTCGCGCTTCCGCGGGCTTTCCGCGCCGTGTCGGTCATGAGCCGGGCGCGTCCCGCGTCGCCGCCTGCGGGTTACGTCGGCTGGCCGCTCTGGTATCACCGCGTTTGCCTGGAGCACAACCGCCGCTTCGGCTGGCTGTACATCCTCGGCCTCGCGGCCGGGGCCGTCTGGCCCTCGGTCCGCCTTTGACGGCTCGGTCCGGTCTCAGCGGTAGACCACCACCGGGATCTTCGACTGGGCCAGAACCTTCTGCGTGACGCTGCCCATCACCAGCTTGGCGAGCCCGCTGCGTCCATGAGACGCCATGAAGATCGCGTCGCATTTCTTCCTGCGCGCCGCCGCGATGATGCCGCGGTACGCGGTGCCCGGCTTGTCGCACAGGGAATCGAAGCGCACGCGGCCGGCCTTCGCGAGCCTGGCCATCGCCGCGAGAGTTTTCTCGCCGGCCGCCTCGGCCTGGCGGTCGAGCTCGGCGATCACCTTGCCGTCGACCATGGCGCCTTCGCCGTAGTAATAAGCCTGAACCGCCTCGACTGCGTAATAGCCGACCACTCTGGCCCCGATTTCCCTTGCGAACCGGATGCCGGCCTTCACGGCCTTGTCGGCGACTTTCGAACCGTCGGTGGGAATCAATATGCGTTTGAACATCGTTGCCTCGTCATTATGAGTTTGTTGCGCGCGGGAATCAGCTGCGTTTCAGCGAGCGAAGCCGCTTGGCCGCGTCCCGCTTGACCGCGGCCGTGCCGAATTTGAAGCGTGCCGGTGCAGTCTCCTCGTGCTCGCGCGCACTGCTTCTGCGGCGAGCGCCCGGAGGGGATTTCCGCCGCGGCGCCGCGCGCCTGAAGGCCGCGGTCACCTCGGCGAGCGCGGGCGGAGTCGTGCCGCCCTTGAAGCCTTCGAGCCTGCGGTAGAGGTCGGCTGCGGCCAGATGAAAGCCTCCGGGCAGGCCCGCGGCCTCGAAGCTCGCCGCGATCTCCTCCATCTCGCCGATCCAGCGCCAAGCCTTGCGCGCCTGCGCGGTGACCGCTTCGGAGCGCTTTTGCAGATCGGGCTGCGAGAGGTTCCATTCGCCGAGCAGCGCCGCTTCGATGCCTTCGTGCTCGGCGAGCGCGCGGATCGCGGCGAGGAGCGCGGTGGCGCCCTTGGTCCAGGCCGCGTAGCAGGCCTTGAGCGCCGAAGCCGCGCCTGCCGGGGCCTGGAGAGGGATCGCTTGCAGGTTGCCGCCCGCAAAGAGCGCTGCGATTTCTCCGGAAGACTTCCCCGACAGGTACATCCGCGAGCGCCCGCTTTCGACGGGCGGCGGTCCGATGATCCCGCCGTCGACGAAGCTCGCGCCGGCCTTCTCGGCCGCGCGGCCTACATTGCGCGCGGTCTCGGGCGAGATGGCGTTGGCATCGACATAGATGCCGCGAAACCCGAGGCCGGCGACCTCGCGCGCCAGCAGAAGCGCGCCGTGCGGCGGGCACACCGCCAAGACCACGTTGGCCGCGCCCAGCGCGCGCTCGAGCGTTCCGAGATCTTCCATCCCCGCGGCGCTCGCGCGCGAGCGGGTCGCCGCGCTGCGCCCGGCCGACGCCCACACGACCCTTTGTCCGCCCGTGACGAGGCATGCGCCGATCGCGGCACCCATTTCCCCCGGATTGAGAACGGCGATGGTTTTTATCGACACCCGGTCCTCGGCGTTGCTGTCATCCTCGGCGCGGCGCAGGATTCGAACCGTACTGGAAACGGATTCCCCGGGCCGCGCTCCGGGTCAATGTCCCGGCGTGACGATCTGGATATGCTGGCGGCTCACGTTGAGAAAGGGCACGGTCATGACCTTGCGGTCGCCGAGCTCCCAGACTTCGGCCTGGGTCACCGCGATGAAGTCCTTCGCCTCGACCATGTAGTCGGTCACCCGCGCGCCGGGGGTCAGCTCGATGTAACCCTTGATGCGGTACGTTCCGGTCAGGATGGTGACCTTGGTCTTGTTGGGATCCGCCATGATCTTGCTCCCAGGGTGAACGACGGCGAGTTGAACGGCTGGAGTTTAGCATGCGCGTCCCGCCGGGACGGGGCGCTATAATCCAGCGCCTGAGACTCGAGCGCGTGAAAACCTATCGCCATGACGTCGCCGTTCACTGGGGCGACACCGATCCCGCGCGAATCGTCTTCTACCCGAATTACTTCGAGTGGTTCGACCAGAGCACCCGGCTGTTTTTCGACTCGGTGGGCCTGGATTGGGATTCGCTCGGGCGCAAATACGGCATCATGGGACTGCCGATCGTCGAGGCCAAGGCGCGCTTCCTCGCGCCCTGCAGGTTCCGGGACGAGATCGTGATCGAGTCCCAGGTGAGCAAGTGGAACGACAAGACCTTCGAGGTCAGCCATGCCGTGGTGAACCGCGGCGTGCGCGCGGTCGAAGGCTACGAGATCCGCGTGTGGGCGCACCGCCATCCGGACGACCCGAACCGCCTGAAGGCGATGCCGATACCGGACGAGATCAAGGCGGCGTTCGGGTAGCGTGTTGTCGAAAAAGGGGGCACACCCCCTTTTATATCCCCCATATCAGAGACGGCAGAAAACGATTCCCAAGCAGATCATCACTTCGCAGAGCGCGCCCACCACGGGCTTCACCGACAAGGGCGCGCCCTCGCCGCTCGCGCAGGCGATCCGCGCGGGCAACCTGCTTTTCGTATCGGGCCAGGGGCCACTCGATCCGAAGACACGCGAGGTCGTCAGCTCCGATATCCGCGAGCAGACGAAACAGACGCTCACCAATCTTCTCAGCGTGCTTGCGGCGGCCGGGCTGGATTTCTCCCGCGTCGTCAACATGCGCGTGGTGCTGCGGAACACCGAGGACTTCCCCGCATTCAACGAAACCTTCCGAGATTTCCTGCAAGGCGAGAAAGTCACGCGCACCTGCATCGGCGCGACGCCTCACAGGAAAGGCGTGAACGTCGAGATCGACTGCGTCGCGTCGTTCGACTGATCAATCAGCCTTGATGTTCGCGGCCTTTACCACCGGGCCGTACTTCGCGATCTCGCGCCGGATCCATTCGGCCATCTGCTCGGAGGTGTTGCCCAGGGGCTCGACGCCCATGGCGTCGAGTTTTTCCCGGACGTCGGCCAGCCGCACGATGCGCACGACCTCGGCGTTCAGCTTCTCGGCGACGTCGCGCGCCGTGCCCGCAGGCGCGAACACGCCGATCCACAGCACCATTTCGTAGCCGGGCACCGTCTCCGCCAATGCGGGAACTTCGGGCATCGAGGCCGAGCGCTTCGCCGAGGTCACCGCGAGCGCCTTGACCTTCCCCGCCCTGATTTGCGGCACGAGCGGCGGCGTATCGACGATCGTCATCTGCACGTCGCCGGCGATAACGGCGGTGATCGAGGCGGCGCTGCCCTTGTAGGGAATGTGCTTGATGTCCGTGCCGGTCATCTGCTTGAGCATTTCGCTCGCCACCTGGAAGGCGGTCGAGCCCGAGCTGTAGTTGAGCTTCCCCGGATTCGCTCTTGCGAGCGCGACCAGCTCCTGCACCGAATTCGCAGGCACCGACGGATGCACCACGAGCACCAGCGGGAAACTTCCCACCATGCTGATCGGAACGAAGTCCCTGAGCGAGTCGTAGGGGAGCTTCGCATACAGCACCGGGTTGACCGACATGCCGCCCGTGGCGTTGACGAGCAGCGTGTAGCCGTCCGGCGCGCTCCTGGCGACGAACTCCGCCGCGATGATGGAATTCGCGCCGGGCTTGTTGTCGATCACCACCGCCTGGCCCCACGCCTCCTGCATCTTCGCCCCGACCAGGCGCGCGATGATGTCGTTGCCGCCGCCTGGCGGGAAGCCGACGACGATGCGAATGGGTTTTGCTGGATATTGGGCCGATGCGCCCGCCGCGAGGCACAGCAGCACCAGCCCCAGGAGACGCGCACGCGTGCTCTTCATATCGCCTCCGCTGTCGGAAATCGATCGCAAGACGCGTAAGACATCATGTCATCGCATCTCGAAGCGACACGAATTGTTCGTTTGACTCCCTCTACCGTTGGAATTATCCTTCAGCGACTGGCGTTTACCACAAAAGAAATCTAAAAGTATCAACGCCCGCCGGCCTCATCCGGCGTAGAGGTAAAGGGAGGCACCATGATCAGCCGCGTCCGTTGCAGCGCACAAATACTGTGTGTCGCCTTTACGATGCTCTTGGCCGCCTGCAGTGGCGGCGGCGGGGGTGGTAGCGGGGGCGGTGGTCTCTCGCTGTCCGTATCGACCACAAGCGTAACCTTCACTGCAACCCAGAATGGAGCAACGCCCGCCCCGCGGGAGGTCGGCGCATCGATCAGCGGCGGAACGGTCTTCGTAGGAATCTCCTCCGTCACTGGTTCGACGTTTTCGGCTTCGTTCAACATTAACGGCCAAACCAGCGGCGTCCTCACGATCACGCCTTTCGCGCCCACGATGGCGCCGGGAACGTACACCGGGACGGTCACGATACGGGGGTGCTCGGCGCAAGATTGCTCTTCGGGTGACGTCGCCGGCAGTCCTGCGGTCATCAATGTCTCGTACACGATCCAGGGTACTCCCGTACCGATTGGGGCGAACCCGAATGTTCTGAACTTCAGCTTCGTGACGGGCGCTGCTGCACCTGCGCCGCAGACAGTCGCCCTGACGGGCGACCCAGTTGCCTGGACGGCATCGGCGAATCAGCCCTGGATCGGGATCACTCCGGGCAGCGGCGTTGTTGGCGGCAGCGTGAGCGTGAGCGTCGACCCCACCGGGCTCGCTCCGAACACCTACAACGGAACGATCACCTTCACGGCGGGCGGAAACACGGCCCCGGTGAGCGTCTCGCTCACAGTCGCCGCGCCCGCAATCCAGACGAGCCAGAACAGCCTGTCGTACTCCGGCATCAATGGCGCCACGATTGCGTCGCAGTCGCTGAACATCGGAATGAACAACGGAGCGCCGCTCAACTGGACGGCGGTGACACCCCCCGCCGACACATGGCTGGTCCTCAACCGGACGAGCGGCACGCAGGCCGATCCGCTCGTTGTCAGCGTCAATCCCGCGAATGGTCCGCTTGCCAGCGGCAGCCGTAATTCCACGATCACGCTGCAGGACTCCGGATCGCCCCTCAACAAGACGATCAACGTCACGCTCGCGCTGACCAAGGCCACGCTGACGGCGAGCCCCGTGAGCGTTACGCTCGGCGGCAGCAATGGCCGCGACTTCAGCGGCGTTCCGGTGCAGCTGAGCCTCAACACCGGCGCCAATTCGTTTGCGTGGACGTCGACCCCAAGCGCTTCCTTCATTCAGCGCTCGCCGGTCTCCGGCAGCGTGTCCGCCACGCCGCAGACCACCACCCTGACTCCCAACTCGACCGGGCTCACGGGCGGCACGCACACCGGGTCAGTCAGCTTCTCGACGCAGATCAACGGGGACACGGTGTCGACCAACCTTCCGGTGACGTTCAATCTCGAATCCCACAAACTCCTGGTCGACGGCAACGGCGTCGCCTTGGCGAGCACGCCCGGGCTCTCGAAGCTCGCGAGCACCGTGCGCGTGCGCGACAACCTCGGTCTTGCCACCAATTGGACCGCGAGCTCGAACCAGCCGTGGCTCACGGTTACTGCGGGCCGAACGGCCGACGGCGACCTCGTCCTTACCGCGAACCCGGCGGGGTTGATAAGCGACACTGTCAATCTCGCCACCGTCACGATCACGTCGCCCGATACGACGGTCGAGAATACCAAAACGATCCTCGTGGGCCTGTGGGTCGGCTCGACGACACCTACGCC
>DATHJM010000035.1:0-2217 GCA_035489775.1 Burkholderiales bacterium | reverse complement strand
ACCCCGCCGTCAGCCCGCTGTGGAGGGCAGCCCTGCGCCGATCGCATGGGATAATAGGTCATAAGCACTTACTTTACCCTTGCCTTTTGTGCACCGCGGTGTATCTTATTGCGGTGCGGTAGCGCCTCGCGTTACCGCCGCCCTCCTTGGGCGTTTCCTCCCTAGACTTGGGCCGCTTGCTTCGCGCAAGCGGCCCTTTTTTCTGTGTGCCGAGCATGATCGACAGCTTGGAGGTGGAAGTCCTCTATCCAGCCTGATGGTGGCGAAGGATTAGCGAAGCGCAAGGGCGTCATCGCGAGGCGGCGCCCGGAGGAAGCGTGGAGCAAAGTCGCGGCCCGATGGACAAGAACCGGATAACGAGGCCTACCCGGCCGGACGAGCGAGCAGATGATCGCGAAGTCCACGGCCATCAAGGACCGGGGTGGTAAATCCGGCGGGCGCGCGGCGAAGGCGGTCGATCTTACCTCGGGAGGTCTCCGACGTGTTCGGGAACCCGGACTGAGCGGGCCGCAAGGCTCGCGATCGCGGCGGAGAAGTCAGCAGAGGGCATAGTAGGCGGGGCGACCCGCCGAAGGCCCGAACGGTGGAATGGCAAGTAGAACGGCGATCTCGCGCGGGCCATGCGGCAGAAAACTGAGCTGGAGATCACCTTACGAGCCGGGGCGAGGGGTGAAGCCCGAAGCGCCGGCGCGGAAGGGACCGAAGCCCGAGCGGCGACAACCGAAGTCGAAAGCCGGGCGGCCGGTTGGCCGTCGATGGAAGCGATTGTCGAGCGAGACAATCTGAGAAAGGCGCTGGCGCAAGTTAAGCGCAACAAGGGGGCCGCAGGCGTCGATGGCATGAGCCTCGGTGCACTGGCCCCTTACCTGAAGGAGCACTGGCCCACGATCCGGGCGCAGCTGCTTGATGGCACCTACAAGCCGCAGCCGGTGCGGCGCGTCGAGATACCGAAGGCATCGGGCGGCCAAAGGCCGCTCGGCATCCCGACGGTGCTCGACCGCTTCATTCAGCAGGCAATGCTGCAGGTGCTGCAGGCGGACTGGGACCGGACGTTCTCCGAGCACAGCTACGGCTTCCGACCGAAGCGCTCGGCGCATCAGGCGGTGACGCGGGCGCAAGAGATGATAGCGGCTAGTCACGACGTTGTGGTGGACATCGACTTGGAGAAGTTCTTCGACCGGGTCAATCACGACATCCTGATGGGGTTGGTGGCGAAACGGGTAGCTGACAAGCGCATCCTGACGCTGATCCGCGGCTTTCTGACCGCGGGCGTGCTGGCGGATGGGCTGGTCGGTGCGACGGAAGAAGGTACGCCGCAAGGCGGGCCGCTCTCGCCGCTCCTGTCGAACCTGATGCTTGACGTGCTGGACAAGGAACTGGAGACGCGGGGCCTCAACTTCGTGCGCTATGCCGACGACTGCAACATCTACGTGCGCAGTCAGCGAGCCGGCGAGCGGGTAATGGCGAGCATCGAAAGGTTCTTGACCGGACGCCTCAAGCTCAGGGTCAACAAGGCGAAGAGTGCGGTCGCCCGACCGGGTAAGCGCAAGTTCCTGGGCTTCAGCTTCACGAGTGGGACACAGCCTCGACGGCGCATCGCGTCGCAGTCGCTGGCCCGGTTCCGAAGCCGAGTGCGGGAACTGACGCGTCGTACGCGAGGCAAGAGCCTCGCGCAGATCGTCAAGGAGCTGTCGGTCTACCTCACTGGGTGGCGCGGCTACTTCGACTTCTGCGAGACTCCGTCGATGTTGCGCGACCTCGACCAGTGGACCCGGCGACGGCTGCGTGCCATCGCCTGGAAGCAGTGGAAACGCGGGACTACTCGGTTCGCCGAGCTGCGACGCCGCGGCGTCGGCCGGGATCTGGCGGCGCAAACCGCTGGTAGCCCGCATGGCCCTTGGCGGCTCAGCAACAGCCCCGCGCTTACTATCGCTCTCCCGAACGCCTTCCTCGCCTCGCTCGGCCTAACTTCCCTCGTGGCGAACAAGGCCGCTTAACCCACCGAACCGCCGTGTACGGACCCGTATGCACGGTGGTGTGGGAGGGGGAGGCCGTGAGGCCAACCCCTATCCCGATTGCCTGCCTCGTGCCGTCCCGCGAGGCTCGACGACGAGTCGTGTGGGCCTGTCGGTCGTCAACATCCGCGAGGTCGATCGACTCCATCGCGTAGCATTTCCGGGAACAATACATGCTCCGCTCCGTTGGTGCGCTAGCGTA
>DATHJM010000034.1:0-3329 GCA_035489775.1 Burkholderiales bacterium | reverse complement strand
AACGCCGCGCTGTGGGTGAAGGCCAACATGAAAAAGCCCGTCGTCGGCTTTATCGCCGGAGTGACGGCACCGCCCGGAAAGCGCATGGGCCACGCCGGCGCGATCATCTCCGGCGGCAAGGGGACTGCGCAGGAAAAGCTTGCGGTGATGGAAGAGTGCGGGATCAAGGTCACGAAGAATCCCGCGGAGATGGGAAAACTGCTGAAGTCGGTCCTGAAGTAAGCTCGCGCTGATCCCCGAAGCGCGCTCAGGCGAACTTGGGCGACCAGGGCTCGGCCCATTCCGCTATATAGCTCTTCAGGAACCCGGTGAAGTCCTCGAAACCGGGCGGCAGCTTCCTGCCGCGGCTCGCGATTTGGTAGAGCTCGATCGGAACTATGGGATCGGTGAGCGGATGCATCGCGATGCGGTGTCCGCGGCAGGCCGGGATCGCAAAAGTCGGAATGACAGCGCAGCCGGCCCCCGCGGCCACCATCGCGATCTGCGTCTCGAAGTAGTCGAACACCATGTCCGGCGGCTCGCGGCGGCCAAAGCGCTGCAAGTTGCGGTCGATGACCTGCTGGATCGGATTGTCGGGCGGCAAACCGATCAAGCGCCACTCGAGGATGTCCTTCCAGCACAACCACCGCGGCGGCCCGCTCGCAGGCTGCGCCGCCGGCTCGATCACCATCAACGAGAAGCGGAAAATCGGGATGCGGCGCACGCCGCTGACCGGTTGAAGGAAACAGCCCAGGCCGACATCGATCTTGCCGGATAGCGCCATGGCGATAACGCGAGCGCGGTCGCCATCGTGCAGAACGATCTTCAAATCGGGACTGTGCGTTGCGTAATCGCTGATTACCGAAGGCAGCAGCTTGCTGGCGATGAGCGGCGTGGCGCCTATGGCGATGCGGCGGTTCGCGACGGATGCAGCGCGACCGATCACCGACGCCGCCGCCTCCAGTTCGAGCAGGCTGCGGTCCGCGATCGGCAGAAACCTGGTGCCGAATTCGGTGAGCGTGACCTTGCGGGTGGTGCGGTCGAAAAGCCGGAATCCGAGCTGGCCTTCGAGTCCGCGCATCAGCACGCTCATTCCCGATTGCGTGATGAACAGCTGCTCAGCGGCGCGGGAAAAACTCTGATGGCGCGCCGTCAGCACGAACGCCTTGAGTTGCCGCGAGCTGATATTCATGGCGACGAGTGATTAATTGATGAGTTACTTCAATTTGTATCGTAAATCCCCAGGTGGTAGATTTCAACAGCGGAATGGAATAAGTAAGTGTGTGCACGTGTGGTCCGGAGGATCGTTTTTTGCAGCCCAGGTTGCCCACTCCTGCTCCCACTCTCTTTCGCACTGTCCGGTGCGCTGCAGCAATTCCATAAGCATTTCAAATCGAAGGAGGTAACGTGAGTTTCGCGATCCTGCGCCGTCTTGCGCGAGCAGGCGCTTTTGTTTCAGCCGTCACGCTTACGGCGTTGCTTACCGCTGCTCACGCTGCGGTGCCCGACATTCCCACGGTCGAAGGGCCGATCACCGGCCCGGGCGAGATGCAGCCCGGAATCCGGCCGGGACCGGTCGGGACCAATCTGGAGGACTTCGGCTACATCATGGAGGAGTATTTCGTCTCGGGCATGGCCGCGGGACAGCCCTACAAGACGCGGCTCCTTCTTCGCAAGCCGCCCAATCCCGAGAGATTCAGCGGCGTGCTGGTGGGCGAGCCCACGCACCGCGGCGGCAACGGCCTGATCTGCCAGTTCGCGCGCTTCGGCATCGGGCAGCGCGATCACGCCTGCATGACGGTCGCCGCGCGGCGCATCAATCTCACCAATCCGGCGACGCCCGGCGCCGGGCTCTATGAGTTCAATCTGGAGCGCTACGGCAGCCTTCGCGTCGCGGACAACCAGACGAACGAGATCATCGCCCAGGTCGGGCGCCTCTTGCGAGAGAATCTTGCCGGCGGGCCGATGGGCCAATACATGGTGCGCAACATCGTGCTGACCGGGACCTCGGACTCCTCGGGCGCGACGCGCACCTACATGAGCTCCGGGCCGATGCTCGACCACGCCGATCTGCGCATGCCCGACGGCGGCCCGGTCTACCAGGGCTACTTCATCTCCTCGATCCTCGGCGGCGCGCTGGTGCCAACGGTCGCCGACGCGCCGGTCATTCAGATGCCGACGCAGTTCGAGCTGCACAGCGGCAACGGTTTTCGCCGCCCCGACAGCGACGAGCTGGCCAACCGTTTCCGCAGCTACGAGATGTCGGGCATGTCGCACAACGACGCGCGCGAGAACCCGGCCTTTGCCGGCTGCACGCATCCGAATCTCAGCCAGTTTCCCTATGGCGCGATGACCTTCATGGGCCTGCAGCACATGATCGACTGGACGGTCAACGGCACGATCCCGCCGCGCGCGCCCTCGGTCATGGAAATCGACAACGACCTCAGCGACGGCACCCGCGTCGCGCTGGATGAGTTCGGCAACGCGAAGGGCGGCGTGCGCACGACGTACCTCGATGTGCCCCTGTTTACGTACACCATTCCCAACAGCGGACCCGGGCTTTGCAACCAGACCGGATATCAGACGCGGCTCCCGGCTGAAGTGCTCGACAAGCTCTACAAGAACTACGGCCAGTACGTCAGCAAAGTCGAGCACCGCCTCAAGGAGCTGATGGACGAGGGCTGGTTCCCGAAGGAATACGCTTCGGACTACGTGCAGAGAGATCTGAAAGATTACAAACAGTAGAGAGGCGAGTCATGCAAAAACGCACAAGCTTGTTCGCGATCGCGTTCAGCGCGCTGATTTTTGCGCCTGTCACGGCTCTGGCGTTGCCGAGCTGCCTGGAGCTCCGGGACAATCCCGCCTACGGCCTGGCGGGACGCCCGGATGTCCTCAACCTCACGGCGAGCCTGACCTCGACCGGCGCCAACGCGCGCTGCGAAATCAACTTCATTTATTCCTCGCGCGGCGGGCCCGAGTTCGGCTACGACGAGGGCGAACAGCAGCGCGTGGCGATTCGCGTCGGGCTCCCGCGCAATAGCCGCGACGGTGGAGCGGGCGGCATCGAAGGCGCCTGGAACGGTCGCACGCGCGCGCTCGGGGGCGGTGGCTGCGTCGGCTCGGTCGGCTCGGTCACCTCGGCGACCAGCACCGGCTATGTCGGGTCCTCGACCGATTCCGGGCACGTCGGCGGCGACTGCCTGTTTGCGCTGCAGCCGACTTCCACCCGCTTGAATACCGGCAGGCTGAACGACTTCGTCGTCGACAGTCTGCTCGCGCAGGTGCGCTGGTCCAAGGCTATTGCCGGGACCTACTACGGTATCGGGCCGGGCCGCAATTACTGGGACGGG
>DATHJM010000033.1:0-3875 GCA_035489775.1 Burkholderiales bacterium | reverse complement strand
CGTTTCGCAAAGCACCCGCTGGTGGTCGATTCACCGCGTGTGCGCTTCTACGCCGGAGCGCCTCTGATCACGCCGCAGGATTACAGGCTGGGGACGCTGTGCGTGATCGATTTTGTCCCGCGGGAGCTGCAGCCGAAGCAGCTCGAGATACTGCGCATCCTCGGACGGCAGGTGATGTGCCAGCTGGACCTGAATCTGCAGGCGATGCGCGATCCGCTCACCGGCTTGTACAATCGCCGCCAGCTCGAGGAAGGCCTGCACCGCGAAGTCCTGCGCGCGCGCCGCCTCGGAGGAAACGTCGGCGTCATGGCGATCGACGTGGATCATTTCAAGCGGGTCAACGACACGCTGGGCCACGAAGTCGGCGACCGGGCCCTGAGGGGGATCGCGGAGGAATTGTCCTCCTGCGTGCGCGAGGAAGATATCGCCTGCCGGGCCGGCGGGGAGGAATTCGTCATCATCCTTCCAGGGACGGGGAAAGCGGCGTTGCGCACGCGCGCGGAGGCCGTGCGCCGGACCATCGAGCAGGCCCAGATCCCGGCAGGGGACGGAACGCTCAAGCTGACCGTCTCGATAGGAATCGCGAGCTTTCCCGCCTACGGCGATACCGGGCAGGCCGTGTTGCGTGCCGCGGATGTGGCGCTCTACAAGGCCAAGGCGGCCGGACGAAACCGGGTGACCATGTGCACGCCGGGCGATGCGCGCAGTTCGCCAGCCAAAAACCGCTTGACGGTCTAGCTATCGAATCACTTGGATCGATCCATCGCGGGTCATTGCCCCGCGGCTTTTGGGTGCATTTTTGAGTCAGTCCGGAGGCACACCGATGAGTGCGGGTTTCAAGGGCCGGCGGGAGGATCTGAGGCTGGTCACGGGGCAGGGCAAATACACGTCCGACTGGAATCTTCCCGGACAACTCTACGGCTGTTTCCTGCGTTCCGACCGGGCGCACGCGGAAATCATCTCGGTAGACACGGCGCCCGCGCTGGCGTCCTCCGGTGTGGTCGCAGTGCTCACGGGGGCCGATACGGCCAGGGCCGGCTTCAAATCCACGCCGCAGCTTGCGCGCTATCCGGGCCGCGGCGGCGCGACCATCAAGGTTCCGCACCGCGACGGTCTCGCCAACGGACGCGTACGCTTTGTCGGCCAGGAAGTCGCCCTCGTGGTGGCGAAGACGGCGCTCGCCGCGCAGGATGCCACCGAGAAGATCGAGATCGCATACCGCGATCTCCCGGTTGCGATCGACGCGGAGGCGGCGCTTGCACCGGCCGCCGAACGGCTTTATCCGGAGATTCCCGGCAACCTGTGCTTCGATTACGAGTACGGCGATGAAGCGAAGACCCACGAGGCCTTTTCGCGGGCCGCTCACGTCACGCGCATCGTTCTGGACAGCCAGCGCATGGTCGGAAACCCGATGGAGCCCAAGGCCTGTCTTGCCGCATACGACGCGGCGGCCGACAAGTACGATCTGTATGCGAGCTCGCAAGGCCTTTCGCTCATACGCGGAACCGCGAGCGGCATCACCGGAATTCCTCCGGAGAAGATCATGGTCCACGCCCGCGACGTGGGCGGCGGCTTCGGGATCCGCTCCGACGCGTATTCGGAATACTGCGTGGCGATGCTCGCCGCGAAGATGCTCGGCAAGCCGGTGAAGTGGACTTCTTCGCGCTCCGAGACGTTCCTGTCCGACTACCACGGCCGCGCCGCAAAGCTGACCGGCGAGCTCGCGCTCGACAAGGACGGGCATTTCCTCGCGATCCGCATTCAATGGATCGTGAACGCGGGGGCCTATCTCTCGACGCCGGGGCCGCTGATCAATACGCTTCCTCCGGGCCTTCACGCGATCAATCTCTATCGCATCCCGGCGATGTACGGCCGGCATCGCCTGGCGCTGACCAATACGACACCCACCACCGCCTACCGCGGCGCGGGGCGGCCCAACGTCTGCTATCTCGCCGAGCGGCTGGTGGAGGAGGCGGCGCGCGAAACGGGCGTAGATCGGATCGAGCTGCGCCGGCGCAACCTGATCCCGAAGGACGCGTTCCCGTACCAGACGCCCAACCCCCATTCGGTATACGACAGCGGCGATCCGCACGGCCTGGTGGACGAAGCGGTAAAGCACTCGGCGTGGGAATCGTTCGGCTCGCGCCGGGAGGAAGCCCGGCGCCGCGGAAAAATGCGCGGCATCGGCTGCGCCGTGTTCATCGAGCCCTCAGGAGCGGGCGGGGCGCCCAAGGAGGAGGCGATGATCAAGTTCGGCGAATCCGGCAATGCGCTTCTCTATGTCCTTGCCGGCTCGTCCGGGCAGGGACACGAAACGGTGTTTCCCGAGGTCGTCGGCGAAGCGCTTGGAATGGACCCGGAGAAAATCACGCTCAGGGCGAGCGACCCGGACGGGCCGCGCCTCGTCGGCGAAGGCACGATCGGCTCGCGCTCGATGATGGCGCACGGTGGAGCGCTCCTGGTCGCTGCGCGCGAAGTGGTTCGCAAAGGGTCCGAGCTCGCGGCAAAGGACCTCGAGGTCGCGCCGAACGATCTGGAATTCGCGAAGGGACGCTACCGCGTGAAAGGCACCGACCTCTCGATCGGAATCGAGGATCTCGCGAAGAAATACGGCAGCGCACTCGACTCGGGCGGCGAGATCCCTCTGCCGCGGTCCTTTCCCAGCGGCGCGCACGTGGCCGAGGTCGAGATCGACCCCGAGACCGGGGTCGTCGAAATCCTCCGCTATACCGCCGTGGATGATTGCGGGCGCGTCATCAATCACGTCCTGCTCGACGGCCAGCTGCACGGTGGAATCGCACAGGGCATCGGGCAAGCGATGGCCGAGCACGCCATCTACGATACGGCCTCCGGCCAGCTTCTCACCGGCACGTTCATGGACTACGAAATACCCCGCGCGGACGGTATGCCGAACATCCGCCTTTACGACCATTCGATCCCGTCGCCGGGCAATCCGCTGGGGGTAAAAGGCGCGGGCGAAGCGGGCACGACCGGTGCGGTGCCGACCGTGGCGAACGCCGTGATCGACGCGCTGCGGCCGCTCGGCATCCATCACCTGGATTTTCCGTATACGCCGGATCGCGTCTGGCACGCGATCCACGAGGCGAAAAACGAGGCTTGAGTCGCCTCGCCTCAGGCGTTCTCGAGCAGGATACGGATGACGTTTTTCGGATCGGTGATCATGCAGTCGTGCCCAGTCTTCAATTCGTAGAACTTCCATTTGGGATCGCCGCGCACGCGTGCCGCGAATTGATCGAAGGAGCCGGTGGGCGGATGGGTGCAATAGACGTAGGTGCGCGGCAGCTCGGCGCCCCCGTTCCCGGTAAAGTGGATCGGTTGAGCGAAAGTGCGGTACGACTGGCGCATTTCGTGGCGCGCGACCCAGGCGACGTCCTGCGGCTCGGTCACGCCGAAGATCTCCAGCGGCAGCGGATCGACGAACCCGCCTATTTCGCCTTGCTTGATGATCGTGCGCCGATCCGGATGCAGGTAGTCGAGCAGGCACTTCCCGTTTTCCGGCAGGAAAGCATCCAGGTACACGACGCGGCGCAGGCGTGAGCCCGCGCGGTCGGCGACGCCGGTCACGACCATTCCGCCGTAGCTGTGCCCGACGAGGACGACCTTGGCCAGCTCCTCGGCTTCCAGGAGATTGACGATGTCGGCGACGTGGGTGGCGAGATCGATCGCCGGGTTCGCAAGATGCGCGCGCTCGCCGAGGCCGGTCAGAGTAGGCGTGTAGACCTCGTGTCCGGCCGCCCGCAGAGCCGGCACCACCTTCTTCCAGCACCAGCCACCGTGCCAGGCGCCGTGCACGAGCACGTAGGTGGATTTGCGCCGAGTCGCACCGGAGCGCCGCGAGACGCGCGTGCGTGAAC
>DATHJM010000032.1:0-7632 GCA_035489775.1 Burkholderiales bacterium | reverse complement strand
CTCGGCCTCGCCGCGACGGCGCCGCAGGCGTCGCGGAAGGTCCGGAGCAGATCGCAATTCGTGCCGCAAATGCGAAAGGCTTCCGTCTCGGCCTCGCGCTTGCTCGTCCGGTCCACGGCGTAGCCGAAGGCGCCGGTCTTGCTGCTGTAGGCGATCGAGCCCCACAGCTGCCTCTTGCCGGCGCGCGCGCCGGCGGCGTCGGTCGTGAGCGCGGAAAAGGCGAGCAAAGCGGCGGCAATCGCGAATGTGCGCATGGCGATCCTCCTTATTTGACCAGAGCGCGCATGGCGCGCTCGAGGCCGTCGATGGTGGTGGCGTACATGCGCCCTCCCATGATTTCCCTGAGTATGCCGACCGACTGGCGGTAGGGCCAGATCTCCTCCGGTTCGGGATTGAGCCAGACCGCCCTGGGGTACACGTCCAGCATTCGCTTCAGCCACACCGCGCCCGCTTCGTCGTTGGAGTATTCGATCGAGCCGCCCGGCTGCAGCACCTCGTAGGGGCTCATGGTCGCGTCCCCGACGAAGACGAGCTTATAGTCGTGCCCGTACTTGTGCATGATGTCGAAGGTGCGGGTGCGCTCGGAGTGCCTGCGGCGGTTGTCCTTCCACACGTAGTCGTAGAGGCAATTGTGGAAGTAAAAATACTCCAGATGCTTGAACTCGGTCTTCGCCGCCGAGAAGAGCTCTTCGCACAGCTTCACATGGTCGTCCATCGAGCCGCCGATGTCGAGGAACATCAGCACCTTGACGGCGTTGTGGCGCTCGGGGCGCATGCTGAGGTCGAGGTACCCGGCGTTGCGCGCGGTCTTGTCGATGGTGGTGTCGAGGTCGAGCTCCTCGGGCGCGCCCTCGCGCGCGAACTTGCGCAGGCGCCTCAACGCCACCTTGATGTTGCGCGTGCCGAGCTCGATGGAGTCGTCGAGGTTGCGGTACTCGCGCTGGTCCCACACCTTCACGGCGCTGCGGTTGCGCGACTTGTCCTGGCCGATTCGCACGCCCTCCGGGTTGTAGCCGTATGCGCCGAAGGGGGAGGTGCCCGCCGTGCCGATCCATTTGTTGCCGCCCTGGTGCCGGCCTTTTTGTTCCTCCAGACGTTTTTTCAGCGCCTCCATGAGTTTTTCCCAGCCGCCCAGCGCTTCGATCATCGCTTTCTCTTCGGGCGAAAGATGAAGCTCGGCCTGCTTGAGCAGCCATTCGAGCGGCACGTCGAATTCCACGCCGGCGATGGATTCGATTCCCTTGAAATATTCGCCGAAGGCGCGGTCGAATTTGTCGAAATTCTGCTCGTCCTTCACCAGCGTCATGCGCGACAGGTAGTAGAACTCGTCGATCGAGGGAGAGATGACGTCCTTCTGCATCGCTTCGAGCAGCGTCAGCCACTCCTTGATCGAGACCGGGATCTTGTGGTCCTTGAGCTTGACGAAGAATCCGGAGAGCATGGCCCTCACCCCAGCCCTCTCCCGCGCGCGGGAGAGGGGGCAGGTGCGCGTTATCTCGACTGGCGCGACATGAAGATGAGACGCTCGAACAGGTGGACGTCCTGCTCGTTCTTGAGCAGCGCCCCGTGGAGGGGAGGGATAATGGTCTTGCGGTCCTTGGCTCTGAGGGCGTCGAGCGGAATGTCCTCGGCGAGCAGCAGCTTCAGCCAGTCGAGCAGCTCGGAGGTCGAGGGCTTTTTCTTCAGACCCGGCACCTCGCGCACCTCGAAGAAGACTTCGAGCGCTTCGCGCAGCAGCGATTTCTTCAGTCCCGGGAAGTGCACTTCCACGATTTTCTCCATCGTTTCCTTGTCGGGGAAGCGGATGTAGTGGAAAAAACAGCGCCGTAGAAAAGCGTCGGGCAGCTCTTTCTCGTTGTTCGAGGTGATGAACACTATCGGGCGCTGCACCGCCTTGACCAGCTCCTTCGTCTCGTAGACGAAAAACTCCATGCGGTCGAGCTCGCGCAAAAGGTCGTTGGGAAACTCGATGTCGGCCTTGTCGATCTCGTCGATGAGGAGCACGACCGGCGTCCCGGAAGTGAACGCCTGCCACAGCATGCCGCGCAGGATGTAGTTGCGGATCTCGTGCACGCGCGCGTCGCCGAGCTGGGAATCGCGCAGGCGGCTCACCGCGTCGTACTCGTACAGGCCCTGCTGCGCCTTGGTCGTGGACTTGATATGCCATTCCAGCAGCGGCAGTCCGAGCGCCTTGGCGACTTCCACGGCGAGCATGGTCTTGCCGGTGCCCGGCTCGCCCTTCACCAGCAGCGGGCGCTGGAGCGTGATCGCCGCGTTGACCGCGAGGGTGAGGTCGTCGGTGGACACGTAGGCGTCTGAGCCTTTGAAGCGCATCGTTCGGGCCTCGAGCGTCGGGAAAGCGCTCATTTTATACGCTGTGCAGGCTTGCCGCGCCGGTACCGCTGCCGCACAATCCGCCGATGCGCCTGCTGTTTCCCGTTCTCCTGTGCGCCGCCGCTTGCGCCCGGGCGCAAACCACCGTCGCCATCGACGTCGGGCATTTCATCGAGGAGCCGGGCGCGACCAGCTCGCGCGGGCGTCCCGAGCTCGACTTCAACCGCGAGCTCGCGGCGGAAATCGAGTCCGCAGCGCGCGGCCGGGGACTGGGAACCGTGCTGATCGGCGCCGACGGCTTTATGTCGCGGCTTACGCAACGCACTGCGGCCGCTGCCGGCACGGATTTTTTTCTGTCGGTGCACCACGATTCGGTGCAGCCGCATTTCCTCGAAACCTGGGAATACGACCGCGTGGAGCGCCTTTTCAGCGACCGGTATGCGGGCTTTTCCCTGTTCGTTTCGCGCAAGAACCGCTCCCTCGGGCGCAGTCTCGCCTGCGCCTCCGCCATGGGAGAGGCGCTGCGCCGCGCCGGTTTCTCGCCTTCGCTCTATCACGCCGATCCGATCCCCGGGGAGAACAAGCCGTTTGCCGACCGGAGGAACGGCGTGCACTACTACGACAACCTCATCGTGCTCAAGACCGCGAGAACGCCCGCCGTGCTCCTCGAGGCGGGCGTGATCGTCAACCGCGACGAGGAGCTGAAGGCGCAATCGGAGGAAACGCGCAAGCGGATGGCGGCGGCGGTGGCCGATGGACTGCAGCGATGTCTCGCCGGAAAAATGTCGAAATCCGGCGCAGCGGAATAGTCGCGCGTTGAACCGCGCCGCTGGCGTCGGTTCCAACGCGCGCGGTTGAAGCCGCGCTTCGCGTCGGCTTCAACGTTTTTGACCGTGGCGGAGTGCATCGTATAGAATGGGCCGGCTTTTTCGCCGGGAACGCATGATGAGAATATTGCTGGCGGTACCACTCCTGTCTTTCCTCGTAATTCCGCCCGTTCAAGCGCAAACCGCCGGGAACGCCGAAGCCGCAAAAGGAAAGAACTCGATGTGCATCGGCTGCCATGGCATCCCGATGTACAAGACCGTGTTCCCCGAGGTCTACTCGGTGCCGATGATCGCGGGACAGTCCCCCGACTATATCTTCAAGGCGCTGCGGGCGTATCGCGCCGGCGACCGCGGCCACCCCAGCATGCAGGGAATCGCGAAGAGCCTCTCCGACCAGGACATGGCCGACCTCGCCGCCTACTATGGCGGCACGGGGAGGGCGGTCAAATGAACAGGCTCCTGATCCTCGCGCTCGTTTTTTTCAACGCGCAGGCCTTCGCCGCGGGCGACTCGGACTCGGGCCAGCAGAAGTCCCAGGCCTGCGCCGCTTGCCACGGTCCCGACGGAAACAGCCCGACGGGACCGGATTTTCCGCGGCTCGCCGGGCAGCACTACGACTACCTGCTCAAGGCGCTGCGCGACTACAAGTCCGGCGCGCGCAAGAACCCGATCATGGGCGCGCAGGTCGGCGGCCTGAACACGCAGGACATGGCCGACCTCGCGGCGTTTTATTCGCGCCAAAAAGGCTCGCTGCACGTCATCCGCTGAAACTACGCGGTCGTCAGGCTTTCGTTTTTTTCCGGAATTCGCAAAGGTCCCGGATGATGCACGCGGGGCACTCGGGCTTTCTCGCCTTGCACACGTAGCGCCCGTGCAGG
Organism: Burkholderiales bacterium; assembly: GCA_035489775.1. Taxonomy (GTDB): domain Bacteria; phylum Pseudomonadota; class Gammaproteobacteria; order Burkholderiales; family SG8-39; genus VBDM01. The sequence goes on along the minus strand of DATHJM010000032.1, from coordinate 3,593 downwards.
ATCAGCCAGTGGTGCGCGTCCTTGCGGAATTCCTCGGGGACGAATTTGAGGAGCCTGTCCTCGACTTCGCGCACGTCCTTGCCGGGTGCGAGGCCGGTGCGGTTGGCGACGCGAAAGATGTGCGTATCCACCGCGATGGTCGGTTGGCCGAAGGCGGTGTTGAGGATCACGCTGGCGGTTTTCCTGCCGACTCCGGGTAGCGCTTCGAGCGCTTCGCGCGACTGCGGCACCTCTCCGCCGTGGCGCTCGACGAGCAGCCGGCAGGTTTCGAGGATGTGCTTCGCCTTGGAACGATACAGGCCGATCGTGCGGATATGTTCGGTCAATCCCTCCATGCCGAGGGCGAGCAGGGCCTGCGGGGTGCTGGCCACGCGATAGAGCTTCTCGGTCGCGGAATTCACGCTCCTGTCGGTTGCCTGCGCGGACAGCACCACCGACACCAGCAGCTCGAAAGGTGTCCGGTGCGTGAGCTCGGTCGTCGGATGGGGGTTGGCCCGGCGCAGCCGCTCGAAGATCTCGCGGCGTTTTTGAGGATTCATGTGTGCTGTCTTCGCGCCCGCGCGCGTTCGATCGCGGCCTGGATGGTCGCGCGCTTTTTCTCCGCGTCGGGATCTTCTTTCGCCTTGAGCGCCCGCGCGGCCAGGCGCTCTGCGCGTTCCCGGCGCTCGCGCTCGTGCCGCGACCGGCGCAGCTCGAAGCGCTCGCGGGCGGCGTCTGCCCGGGCCCGGGCCCAGATCGCATCCTCACCGCTCGCGGCCAGCATCTCGATGCAGTCCACGGGGCAGGGCGCAACGCACAGGTCGCAACCGGAACAAAGCTCGGTCACGACCGTGTGCATCAGCTTCGGCGCTCCGACGATTGCATCGACCGGGCAGGCCTGGATGCACAGGGTGCATCCGATGCAGCGCGCCTCGTCGATCAGCGCGACGCGGCGCGGCTGCTCGATGCCGTTCCGGGGATTGAGGGGCCGGACTTCGCGGCCGAGCAGCGCCGCCAGCTCGCGGATGGCGGCATCGCCTCCGGGCGGGCATTGATTGATTTCGGCCTCGCCTCTTTCGATCGCTTCCGCATATGGCCTGCACGCGGGGTAGCCGCACTTGGTGCACTGCGTCTGCGGCAACAGCGCGTCGATCCGTTCGGCGAGTCCGCTCATCGAACCTGCCCCGGGGACGCCAGGCCGCGCACGATTTCGCCGACCAGCCCGGGTCCCCTGTATACGAGAGCGGTGTAGAGCTGGACGAGGTTCGCGCCGGCATCCAGCTTTTCCCGGGCGTCCGCCGGGCTCGCGATCCCGCCTACCCCGATGACCGCCACGCCCGCGGGCAGCACGCGCCGGAACTTCGCGATCACCGCGGTAGCGCGTTTCCTGAGCGGCGCGCCGGAAAGGCCGCCCGCCTCGCGGCTCGCGGGCAGATGCCCGACCCCTTCGCGCGAAACGGTCGTGTTGGTCGCGATGACGGCGTCGATGCCGCGGGCGGCCACTCGGTCGGCGATCGCCTCGATCCCGGACTCGTCCAGGTCCGGCGCGACCTTCACGGCCAGAGGAACGCGTTTTCCGTGCTGCTTTGCCAGCCGGTCGCGCTCCGCGGCGAAGGCGGCGAGAAGCGCATCGAGCTCATCCGGCTGCTGCAATGCCCGCAGGTCTTTCGTATTGGGCGAGGAGACGTTCGCGGTGACGAAGCCCGCAAAGGAGTACACCTTGCGCAGGCACGCCAGGTAGTCGTCGGCCGCGCGCTCGTTCGGCGTATCGAAATTTTTTCCGACATTGACGCCGAGAATGCCGCGATAGCGCGAGCGGCGAATGTTTTCCGCCAGGGCCTCCACGCCGCCGTTGTTGAATCCCAGGCGGTTGATCAGCGCCTCGGCCTCGGGGATGCGGAACAGACGGGGCCTGGCATTGCCCGGCTGGGCCCGCGGGGTCACCGCTCCGATCTCGAGGAAGCCGAACCCGAGGGCGCCGAGCCCGTCGATGTGTCTGCCGTCCTTGTCCAGCCCGGCTGCAAGCCCCACGGGATTCGGAAAATCCAGGCCCATGACCCGTACCGGAACGCGCGGCACGGGGGAAGCGACCAGCGATACGGCGCCGAGCCGCGCCAGGACATCGAGGGACTTGAGGCTGAGAGCGTGCGCCGTTTCCGGATCGAGCGCGAAGAGCAGCGGCCGTACGGCGCGGTAAAGCATGCGCCATTTTACCGCGGCGCGACCGCGCGCCCGGTTCAGGAGTGAATCTCTTCCGTGAGCTGTCGCCAGGTGCCGTCGATGAAACCTTCGATCGGGCGGAAGTGCGCCTTGTAGGACATCTTGCGGCTGTCCCTGATCCAATAGCCGAGGTACAGATAGGGCAGGGACGCGCGGCGGCACTGTTCGATCTGCCACAGGATGTTGTAGGTTCCGAAACTCGCGCTGGCGGCCTCGGGATCGTAAAAAGTGTAGACCGAAGAAAGCCCGTCGCCCAGCTGATCGACGATCGACACCATCACGAGCTTGCCCTTGTCGCGGAATTCCACCAGCCGCGTGCTGACCCGGCTCTGCAGCAGGAAATGCGAGTACTGGTCGCGGCTGTCCTGGTCCATTCCGCCGCCGGAATGGCGGCTCGCCTGATAGCGAAGGTAAAGCGAGTAGTGCTCGACGCGGAAGCGCAATCCGGTCACCGCGTGCTGCAGCCCCTCGTGCTTTGCCACCGCGCGCCGCTGGCTGCGCGAGGCGCGAAACTCCTCGACGGGGACGCGCACCGGGACGCAGGCGCGGCAGTGGTCGCAGTAGGGCCTGTAGGTAAAGATGCCGCTGCGGCGAAAGCCGAGCCGCACCAGGTCCGCGTAGAGCTCGGTGCCGATCAGATGGCTGGGAGTCGCGACCTGCGAGCGCGCCATCCTGCCCGGTAGATAGCTGCAGGGATAGGGCGCAGTCACGTAGAACTGCAGTACGGCGTGCGGCAGATCGTTCAGCTGCGACATTGCACCTGCGCGAAAGATGCGCCGGACCAGCTGCCCGGCGTCTGCGGATAGTGTATCAATTCTTCGAGCAACCTGGAAAACCGGCGCCGGGGAATCTCGCGCGCGCCCAGAGTCTCCAGGTGCCGCGTGTGCATCTGGCAGTCGATAAGCCCGAACCCGGCCGATTCCAGATGGGCGACCAGAGCCGCGAGCGCGATCTTGGAGGCGTCGCGCGCGCTGGAGAACATCGACTCGCCGAAAAACACCCGGCCGACCGCGACGCCGTAGAGTCCTCCGGCGAGATTCCCGTCGATCCAGGTTTCGACCGAATGCGCGTACCCGAGCCGGTGCAGGCCCCGGTAGGCCTCGATCATTGCGCCGCTGATCCAGGTGCCGGGCTCGCCCTTCCGGGGCGCGGCGCAGCCGGCCATGACTTCGTCGAAGGCGGAATCGAAGCGCGCTTCGTACGAACGATTGCGGAGGGTTTTCCCGAGTGAGCGCGAAATCCTCAGCTCCGCGGGAAACAGGATCATTCGCGGGTCCGGGCTCCACCACAGGATCGGATCGCCTTCGGAAAACCAGGGAAAGATGCCGTGGCGATAGGCTTCGAGCAGGCGCTCGGGAGACAGGTCGACGCCTGCTGCAAGCAATCCGTTCGGA
>DATHJM010000031.1:0-10521 GCA_035489775.1 Burkholderiales bacterium | reverse complement strand
CTGCTGGGAGTATCGCCCATAGGGGAAGCGCGCCTCCAGCGTTTCGTAGCGCTTGATTGCGAGATCGTATTGACCGCCCTCCAGCGCGTCCTTCGCTTCGCGGTAAAGCTTCTCGGCCGTCCATCCGGCGCTGGGGTCGTGCTTGTCGATGAAGGAACAAGCCGCCAACAAGAGAGTGAATAAAGCTAAACTACGTTTCATGGTGGAACTTGCGGATGAGACGACAAATTATACCGTGCCGAAGGTCACGCGACGCGTTCCCGATGCCCTCGCGGGTCTGCGCCTGGACAAGGCCCTCGCCCGGATGTTTCCAGAGCATTCACGCAACCGTCTGCAGAAGTGGCTGAGAGAGGGGCACGTCAGCCTCGATTCACACGCCGCCAAACCCAAGCAGAAGATTTGGGGCGGTGAGCGCGTCGAAATCCAGTCGCAGCCCGGCCCGGCGGACACGGCGTTCCGCGCCGAACCGATCGCCCTCGACATCGTCTACGAGGACGACGACGTTCTGGTGATCGACAAGCCGGCGGGCCTCGTGGTTCATCCCGGAAGCGGAAACTGGAAAGGGACGCTGCTCAATGCGCTTTTGCACCGCTCGCCGCAACTCGCGGCGATTCCACGGGCGGGTATCGTGCACCGGCTCGACAAGGACACCAGCGGGCTTCTCATGGTGGCAAGAACCCTGCGAGCGCACACCGAGCTGGTTCGGCAGCTCCAGGCCAGATCGGTGAGGCGCGACTACCTTGCCGTCGTGCACGGGGTGGTCAAGCTGGACGGCGAAGTGAGCGCGCCCGTCGGACGCGATCCGCGACATCGCACGCGCATGGCCGTGGTGCCTACCGGACGTCCGGCGTTGACGCGTTTCAAGGTGACGAAACGTTTCGCGCGCGCCACCTTGCTCGAATGCAGCCTTGCCACCGGCAGAACCCATCAGATTCGCGTGCACATGCACTCGTTGGGCCATCCGCTGGTTGGCGACCCGGTCTACCGCAGCAAGCGACTGGGAGATCCACGAACTCCGCAGCTTCATCGTCAGGCCCTGCACGCCGTCCGGCTTGAATTTTCACACCCGGATTCCGGTGAGCTCAGGCAGTTCTCGGCGCCTTTGCCCGAAGACCTCCGGTCGCTCCTGGACTCGCTCGAGTGAGGAGCCGGCCTCACCCCGATTGGATCACTCCAGATTGGCCGGCGGAGAGGCGAGTGCGCGCGCTCATCACCACGCGCTCCGGCGGAGCCAGCTCCGGGAAGTTCGCGAGCCTCAATCTGAGCGCGCGGGTCGGCGATGATCCGCAGTGCGTGGCGCGTAACCGCGCCACCCTGAGGGCATGTCTGCCCGCTGAGCCCGCATGGGTGAAGCAGGTGCACGGGACGGCCGTGATCGACGCGGCGCGGGCGACCCCGGAAGCGGAAGCCGACGCAGTCGTAACGCAGGACATAGGCCAGGTTTGCGCAGTGATGACCGCCGATTGCCTGCCGGTCTTGCTGAGCGATCGCGCGGGCAAGTGTGTGGGGATCGCCCACGCCGGCTGGCGGGGACTTGCAGGGGGAGTCGTCGAGAACGTCGTGCAAGCCATGGCGGTGCCCCCGCGAGACCTCATCGCCTACATCGGACCTGGCATCGGAGCGCGTCGCTACGAAGTCGGAGAGGAGGTCCGCAAGGCCTTCGTCGACCGAGACCCTGCTGCTGCGAGCTCGTTTGCTCCACGGCAGGACGGGAAGTACCTCGTCGATCTCTACGGGCTTGCGCGGCAGCGGCTTGCAGCGGCAGGTGTCGCCGAGGTCCATGGCGGCGAATTCTGCACCGCCAGCGAAGGGCGTTTCTTCTCATTCCGTCGGGACCGGGTCACTGGCAGAATGGCGAGCCTTATCTGGCTCGAAGACAGCTAGAGCATCATGCCGACTCTTGCATGGATCTCTGCTGCGACCGTCGCGGGTGGCGTGATCAGCATTGCAATCGCCGCGCTGTTTGCCCTCTCCGCGCCCGCGAGCTGGGTCCCTGCGCTGGTGAGCTTTGCGATCGGTACTTTGCTCGGTGCGGTCTTCCTGGAGATCCTGCCGCATGCGATCGGCAGCGCCGGCAACCTTCAAGCGCTGCTCGCCACGGTGCTCGCCGGGATCCTGGGGTTCTTCGTTCTGGAAAAACTCGTGCTGTGGCGCCATTGCCATATCGAGGACTGCGAGGCTCACGACCACCACGGCGATCCGAACGACAGCGGCCGCAGCGGGCTCATGGTCATCATCGGCGACGGCTTTCACAACTTCGTCGACGGCATCCTGATTGCCGCGGCGTTTCTGCAGAGCACCGAGCTCGGTGTGGTCACCGCGGCGGCGATCATCGCGCACGAAATCCCACAGGAAATCGGCGACTTCGTAATTCTTCTGCACTCCGGGTACAGCAAGCTTGCGGCATTGGCGCTCAATCTGCTGTCGAGTCTCGCGATGGTGGTTGGGGCGCTCCTCGCGTACTTCACGCTGCAAGCGGCGCAGGAATGGATCGGCACGGTGCTTGCACTCGCCGCCGCCAGCATGATCTACGTGGCCGTGGCCGATCTCATCCCGGGGCTGCACAGACGTCCGGAACTGGGCGCCACGGCGCAGCAGGTGGGACTCATCGCGCTGGGGGTTGCGTTGATCTGGGTCGTGGGTGATGTAGTCAGGGCGGTCTAGCGCTTTGCTCGAAAAAGGGGCACACCCCCTTTAAATCCCCCAAATTGAACAGCCTGCCAGCCCTCACAACATGGCCGAGCCGCCGTCGACCACCAGCGTCTGTCCGGTCATGAACGCGCTGTCGTCGCCCGCGAGAAAACTCACCGCGCCCACGAGGTCCTCCGGACGCTCTTCGCGCTGGATTGCGCGGCTGCGGATGCTGTCGGCGTGGTTGCGCAGGTGCTCCGGTCGGCCTGCGGTCCCGTCCGATACGGTCAGGCCCGGGGCTATCGCGTTCACAGTGATGCCGTCTTTGCCCAGCTCCCGGGCGAGGCCGCGCGTCATGGCGATCACCGCGCCTTTGCTCGCGATGTAGTGCAGGAAGTAGGGCACGCCCTTGAGCGGGGCGCCGGAAGCGAGATTGATGATCCGGCCGCTGCTTTGTCTGCGCATGTGAGGCGTGACGGCTTTGCAGCACAGGGCGACGCCCAGCACGTTGATTTCGAGAAGGCGTTTCCATTCGTCCGCGGGAATCTCCTCGAAAGGTCCGATCTTCACCGCGGCGAACATCGCCGCGCAATTGACCAGGATATCGATGCGCCCGAAAGCCTTCATCGTCTCCAAGGCCATGGAAGCGGTGCCGGTTTCCGAGGACACGTCGACCCTGAGTCCGAGCGCGCGCGTGCCGGACTTCGCCAGCTCCGCAGCCACGACGTCGTACTGCGCGATGTCGGCGATGACGACGTTCGCGCCGTCGGCAGCGAGCCGCGCCGCCATCGCTTTGCCGATCCCTCTTCCTGCGCCGGTAACGATTGCAGTTCTGCCTTGAAGTTTCATGAGCCCTCCGGTTCAGAAGAGGATCCGCACTCCGATGGAAACCCAGCTGCGATTCTGCGGATCAATGTGCTGGCGACCGAGCGTTCCGTCCACCTGCGCACGGCTCTGGACGACCCAGTAGCGAAGGCCGATCTGAGTGCTCGGTTTCTCGCCCTCCTGGTTATAGGTCTCTACGATCGCCCACAGCCGAGTGCCGGCCGCAATCTCGCCTCCCAGCCCCCACGTGTATCGCCTGACAGCCGCCAGGCGATCGTCGATGAGGCCGGCATTGGCGTGTACGACAACGGCGTCGTCGATCCATGATCGGCTGGCGATCAGGTTGACAAAGGGACTCCAGCGCGGCCGGTCGGTTGACACAATGGGGTTTTGCCCAAGCGCTCCCAGTGTAACGGCCAATCCGAAGTCGTTGGCTTGAAGAGGCTTCAGCAGAGTCTTGGCTTGCGCGATCAGAGTGCTCGCGCGTCCCTCTTCGGCGTTGCGGAGGAGCAATCCTCCGAACGTCAGCTCCACGCTCGTCCGGGGATTCCAGGCCGGGAGAAACCAGAACTCGTTCTCCCGGACATTGCGCTGATGCTTGAGGAACGACTCGATCTGATAGCCGCCCGGGTCGACGATACGTGCGTCGTCGGTCACGAAAGGTCTCGCCGCATGCGCGAGGGCGCAATAGCAGGCGAGCTGGAGCGTTGTGAAGAGACGGACAATCAAACCGGGCATGCGCTCGTGAAAACGGACAGAACCGCAAGCTTATCCGAAGTCCGTGACGCCAAAATGTCGTGCCGGTCGCTACAGCAATTCGGGGTCAACCGCGGCGCGCAGCGCAATCCTCCCGTTTGTGCGGGACAACCACCACAGCGCCCCCTTGCCGATGTCCCAGTCGGATTCCGCGCCCGAGAGCAGGAGCGCGGCGACGCGACCCAGTGTCGGCTGGTGTCCGACGATCAGTACCGCCTCCGGGCGTGCCAGCCGGTCGACCGCTGCAATGACATCTGCGGCGGCCGCGTCGGTGCCCGCCGCCGGCGCGATTGTAAACGCCACGCCGAGCGCTTGAGCGGTCTGCTGAGCACGTGCAGCGGGGCTCACCAGAACTTCGCAATTTCCGGGCAAGCGTGGCTTCAGCCAGGCGGCGACTCGTCGAGCCTGCTCCCGCCCGCGATCGGTCAGCTTTCGCGCGGAGTCGGGGCTGCCCGGCACGGCGTCGGCGTGTCGCCAGAGAATCAGATCCATCTGTGTTGGGCCTTCGAAATCTGCGCCGCTCGGACTGCCGCGGGCGAGGGGAGGAGTATTATCCCGAAACGCTCTCGGCTGCGAAGGGCGGCACCTGTCAAAGGAGACGAACGATGGCCAAGGCTGATGGAATCTACAGAATCACGGAAGTGATCGGAACGAGCGAGACCTCGTGGGAGGACGCTGCGAAGCGAGCGGTCCAGGCAGCATCCAAGACTCTGCGCGACCTTCGCATCGCGGAGGTCGTAAAGCAGGACTTGAAGGTCGAGGACGGCAAGGTTGTGGCCTACCGGACGCGGGTGATGCTGTCGTTCAAGTATCAGAAATAGATCTTCCCCGGAGAGCCGCAGGGCATTCGGCCTCATTCCTTGCCCGATGCGGAGATGGCCTTGCGGATGAAGGTCTTCCTTTCGTTCTTGTCCTCTATTTCTTCGGCGATCAGGAGGTACAACTCTCCGGGGTCACGCGCCTTCGCCGCGGCGCGCTTCACGACGACCTTGGCGACCGCGCCGATGTACCTGGCGAGCGCCGCTTCGGCCTTGGCGAGCGTTTGCGCATCGATGTTCGAGGCGGGGGGCGGAACGGACTGCTGGCGCGTGGCGCCGGCAGGTGTCGTATCCCCGGTCGGCGTCGATCTGTCGCCGGCGAATCTCCTCACGAACGCGGCACGTTCCTTATCGTCGGCGATGTCGGCTGACACCATTTCGGCGAGGCCCGCGATCGTATAAGCCTTCTTGGCCGCGGCCCTGATCACGACGGGGGCGATCGGGCCGATATGCTTGGCGAGCTCCGCTTCGATTCTCTTGAGGGTATCGCGGTCGAACGCGACCCCGGTGGGCAAAGTGGTCGGCGGGGCGGAAGCCTGCCGCAGATCTTGAGTTCTGGTCTTCAGGTCCGTCGCGGTCTTCGGGTCCGGGACGGCAAGTCCGGAAAGTGCGGAGCGAAACTCCGACACCGACTGCGGGCGCTTCTCTTCATGCGATACAAGCGCCCAGTCGACCGCGGTAAGCAATTCCGCGCTGTAGCGGGTGCGGTCGGCGGTCTGCACCGCAGGCGGCAGCATGTCCTGGCGCACGCGCGCCACCGCCTCCACCGGCCTTTTGCCTACGATCATCCAGTACAAGACTCCGCCGAACGCGTACAAATCGCTCCACGGACCCTGCTGGCCATGCGAGTGGTACTGCTCGATCGGGGCGTATCCGGGGGTGACTATTGCCGTACGCTCGATTCCTGACGAAGCCGCGCGGGCGGAACCGAAGTCGAGCAGCACCGGTGAGCCGTCGTCGCGAATGAAAACGTTGCCGGGCTTGATGTCGCGGTGGAGATACCCGGTGCGATGAATGACGTCCAGGCCGTCAAGCAGCGGGCCGGCGATCGCGAGCACGGCGCTTTCCTCGAGCGGCCGGCGGCTGCGAATCCATTCGCCGAGCGGCTGTCCCGCAACGAATTCCATCACCATGTAGGCGGTGCTGTTCGCTTCGAAAAACCGCAGGACCCGCACGATGTTCGGATGGCGGAACGAGGCGAGCGTGCGCGACTCGTCGAGAAACCGGGAAAGGCCCCACTTGAACGATTCGGAGGTCGACTCGGATTTGGGCCTGACCGACTGGTCGTCTCCGCGCTGGGCGAGGTCGCCGGGCAGGTATTCCTTGATAGCGACCTTGAGGTTGAGGTTCGAATCGGTTGCGAGGTAGGTCAGGCCGAAGCCCCCGATCCCGAGGGTCTGCTCGACACGGTATTCGTGCAGCGCATAACCCTGGGGGAGGGCGATTTCGGCGGCCATAGAAATGCGGCGCTGCGCTCCGAACCCTAGCCCTTCGCGCGGGACTTGTGCGGGCAGTTCGGCTTGGTGCACTCCGCGTACAGGTGCAGCGAATGGTCGCGAATCGCAAAGCCGCGTTCCGTGGCGACGCGGATCTGGCGCTTCTCGATTTCCGCGTCATAAAACTCTTCGACGCGTCCGCACTGCATGCAAACGAGGTGATCGTGATGCCTGCCCTCATTCAGCTCGAACACCGCCTTGCCGGACTCGAAATGATGGCGCTGCAGGATGCCGGCCTGCTCGAACTGGGTGAGGACGCGGTAGACCGTGGCCAGCCCGATGTCCAATCCTTCGCCTATGAGAATCCGATAGACGTCCTCTGCCGATAAGTGGCGCACCTTGCTGTTCTCGAAAAGCTTCAGGATTCGCAGGCGCGGGCCCGTGGCCTTCAGGCCGCTGGTCTTCAAGTCGTGGACGTTGGTCACGCAGGATCACCTCGGGGAGGATGCCCGTTTCCGCTATGATATAGCGTTTTTATTGCCGCGGAAAAACCGGATGGTGCGAATGCTGATCTTGGCGTTACCGTTTCTCACGGCGGCGTGCACTCTTGCGCCGAGCCTCACGCCTTACCGGATGGAAGTCCAGCAGGGGAATTACATAACCCAGGAAATGGTCGCACAGCTCAAGCCCGGCCTGACCCGGGACCAAGTGCGATTTGTTCTGGGCACGCCCCTGGTCAGTGACATCTTTCACGAAGAACGCTGGGATTACGTTTTCCTTCGCCAACGCGCCAACAGTCGTGAGACCGAGTTTCGCCGCATTGCCGTGTTTTTCGAGGGCGGAAAGCTGAAGCGCGTCGAGGGAGATATCGTGGCTGCCGCGGTCTCCGGAAAGCCCGGGCAGTGAAGCTTGTCATCGCCGGGGCGGGAGGCCGCATGGGGCGCACCTTGATCGAGATGGCGCTCGCATCGGCGGATCTCAAGCTCGCGGCGGCGGTGGAGGTTCCCGGAAGCCCCTTCATCGGCAAGGATGCCGGGGAACTGATCGGGCGCCCTTGCGGCGTGAAGATCGGCTCCAGTTTGGCCGATGGAGTTGCGAAAGGCGACTGTCTCATCGATTTTACCCGTCCTGAAGGTACGCTCGCGCACCTGGAACAGTGCCTGAAGAAGGGTGTGCGCATGGTGATCGGAACGACCGGTTTTTCCGCCGAACAGGATAAACGCATCGCGGCAGGGGCGGAAAAGATCGCGATCGTAAAGGCGCCGAACATGTCGGCAGGCGTGAACGTCGCCTTCAGGCTCGTCGAGACGGCCGCGCGCACGCTCGGTGACGGTTACGACGTGGAGATCCTCGAAGCACACCATCGACACAAGATCGATGCGCCTTCGGGCACGGCGCTCAAGTTCGGCGAAGTGATCGCCCGTGCCCTTGGCAGGGACCTCGCGCGCAATGCGGTGCACGGACGCAAAGGAGAGGTCGGTGAACGCGATCCCAAGTCGATCGGGTTTCACTCCGTTCGCGGCGGGGATATCGTCGGCGAGCATACCGTCATGTTCGCCGGAGAGGGCGAGCGCGTCGAAATCACCGTGCGCTCGGGCAGCCGCGCCACCTACGCCCTCGGGGCGCTTCGGGCCGCGCGCTTCCTCAAGGACAAGGAGCGCGGGCTGTACGATATGCAGGACGTGCTGGGACTCCGGTAAGCCGGACCTCAGCTACCTTGCTTCAGGACCCGCAGCGCCTGCTGCGTCCATACGCCGTCGATCGCCTCGAGCAGCTCATCGCCGTTTTTGCAGCGGTTGCGGGGGTCGACCGCGATCATCCGGTCGAGCAGCTCCTGGTACTCGGCAAGCGCTTCCGGGAGCCTCGGCCGCGGTGCGCTGACGTGCAGCGCGATCAATCCCGACACCGATTCGGCCTCGAACGGGCGTTGGCCGGTCAACATCTCGTGAAAAATGATTCCGAGCGAGTAAATATCGGACTGCATCGTCGCCAGGCTTCCTTCGATTTGCTCCGGAGAAACGTAATAGGGTGTCCCGTAGAGCTCGCCTTGCCGCGTGCGGCCCATGTCGTCTCCGAGCCGTTTTGCGATGCCGAAATCGGCGAGGACGATGCTGCCATCGTCGCGCACCATGAGATTGCCGGGCTTGATGTCCCGGTGGATGATGCCGCGGTTGTGAATCTCGCGCAGCGCGCTCGCCGCCTGTGCAAGCAGCGACAAGGCCTGCCGCGCGCTCAAGCCCTTGGGGATGACTTCGGCGAGGCTGCCGTTGGGAAAATACTCCATTGCGATGTACGCGTGGCGATCGCTGAAGCCGCGATCGTAGATCTTGATCACGTTCGGGTGATCGATCGACGAGAGGATGTCGAACTCCTGCACGAAGCGCTGCAGCAGGATTTCGTCCAGGCCGGCCGTGGCGTTGAGGATCTTGAGGACGACCTGCCGCTGGTCGCTTTCCCGCTCGGCGAGATAGACGATCGAAGAGCCGCCACGGCCGATCTTTGACACGACGCGGTAGCCCTGGACCGTCAGGCGCTTTTCGCCTATATCGCCGGTCATGATGCTCAAAGTGATGCCCAAGGCGGCCTTTGCGGCGTCGCCGGCGATCCGGGCGTTGGCCGCGAGCGCCTCGCGCATGTTCTCCGGGATCAGAACGGAAGCGTGGTCGGCATCGCCGGCCGCAATGCCGATGATTTCGAACGCTTCGGTGGGCATGCTGCGTCCGCGCAACTGCACTTTGCGGCGCGAGCCGACGACGATCGCCGGGCTGACGGCGTTGACAGTCGCTTCGCTTGCGACTACCGCCCAGCCGAGCTCCTTTGTCTGGCCTTCAAGGCGCGAGGCGATGTTCACCGTATCGCCGATCACGGTAAGCTCTCCGCGGCCCGGCGTGCCGACGTGACACAGCAGCACCTCGCCGCTGTGTATACCGACGCCTATGGAGAATTCAGGCAGGCTTTTGGATGGATGGTGCTGCCTGACCCATTCGCGGAATTCGAGCGCGGCAAGTTGCATGGCGAGGCCGGCGCGCACCGCCCGGTGTGCGTGGGACTCGCCCCCTTCGTTCTGGCTCGACTCGAACAGCGCCATGACGCCGTCGCCGATGAATTTCATGACGACGCCGCGGCAACGGATGATCGGTGCGCAGGCGGTCTGGAGATAGGCATTGAGCAGCTCGGCGATCTCGTCGCTGGTGAGCCGCTCCGAATACGTCGTGAAGTTGCGGATGTCCGAGAAAAGCACCGACGCCTCGGTGATCTTGCCGGTCAGGCTGCCGGGATCCGTGTCCTCGAGCGCCGCGGTGCCGTCGCCGCCGGAGATCTTTTCCCGGAACTTTTGCGTGAGGCGGTCCTGCTGCGTGACCAGCCGCGCCGCCAGCGCCTCGGTCAGGTTTTCGAATTTCTTCAGCCGGCTGTTCACCGCTTCCATGAGTTCGTTTCGGGTGAACGGTTTCGGGAGGTAGTCGTCGGCGCCGAGATTCATGCCGCGGCGCGTGCTGGAGCGGTCATCGAGCGCCGTGAGGAAGATGAACGGAATTTCGGCAAAACGCGGCTCGGCTCGCAAGGCTTCGAGCACGGCGAATCCATCCATCTCCGGCATCATCACGTCGCACAGGATGAGATCCGGCGGATCGCTGCGCGCCAGCTCCAGGCCGACACGGCCGTTTTCCGCCCCGGTCGCCGCGTAGCGTTCGACCTTCAGCATCAGCATGATGTTGTTGCGGATGCTGGGCTCGTCCTCTATCACGAGGACTTTCTTTTTGGGTTCGTCGGCCATCAGCTCACCCCGACCGCCTGTTTGACCGGCCTCAGGGGCAGCAGCACGGTGAACCGGGTTCCGGATCCGACGGCGCTCGAAAGGCTGATTTCGCCGCCGTGGAGCTCCACCGCCTTCTTCACGATCGCAAGACCCAGGCCCGTGCCGGGACGGTTCTCGACGTTCGAGGCCCGATGAAAGCTCTCGAACATCCGCGGCTGGTCTTCCAGGGGTATCCCGATTCCCCGATCCTGGATCTCGATCACGGCCTGCTCGTCGCGCCGGGCAAGAGAGAAAGTCA
>DATHJM010000030.1:0-12109 GCA_035489775.1 Burkholderiales bacterium | reverse complement strand
CATTCGGATGTCTCGACCACGATGATCTACACGCATGTGCTGAACAAAGGCGGCCGTGGGGTTTCTAGCCCGCTCGACCGGCTCGAGCAACGACGCGCGGAGTATCGCGTGCATCGACTGGAGAAGCGTTTTGCCGGGTTGCGTGCGAATTCCGCCCGGCCCGGGCTCGGAGAGCGCTAGGTCGAGCGCTGCGCCTTGTCTTTTTCGTTCTGCGCCTTGATCATGGCGCGCGCTTTTTCCCAGTCCGCGTCTGTCCAGGCGAAGAGCTCGTTGAACGAGCCGCCGTTGACGAGGCAGGCGCCGCCGTCGACGGCGATGGTCTGGCCGGTGAGGAACTCGCAGGCGTCCGACATGAGGAACGCGGCGAGGTTCTGCAGCTCGGGCATCCGCCCCGCGCGCCGCATCGGGTTCACCGCCGCGGCGTCCCTGCCCGGGTCGCGGCCGGGGGCGAGGCGCTTGCCGGCGCCTTCGGTCGGAAAGATTCCCGGCGCGATGGCGTTGAGGCGTATGCCGTAGCGGCCCCATTCGACCGCGAGCGACTGCGTCATGACGTGCACGCCCGCCTTGGACATCGCCGAAGGCACGACGAAGGGCGAGCCGGTCCACACCCAGGTGACGACGATCGAGACGACCGATCCCTTGTGGCCGCCCGCGATCCAGCGCTTGCCGACCGCGTGCGTGACGTAGAAGGTGCCGTGGAAAACGGTGTTGGCGATGGCGTCGAAGCCGCGCGGGGAGAGGTCCTCGGTGCGCGAGATGAAATTGCCCGCGGCGTTGTTGACGAGGCCGGTGAGCGGCCCGCCATCCTCCCAGATCGCCTGCACCATTGCGTCCACCGCGGCCGCGTCGCGGATGTCCGCGGTGTGGCATTTCACCGAGCCGCCGTGCTTCGCGGTGAGCTCGGCGGCGGTTTTTTCCAGCGGCTCGCGGCGCCTGCCGCAGATGTATACGCCGGCGCCGAGCTCCAGGTACTTCGCCGCCATCTCGCGGCCGAGGCCGGTGCCGCCTCCGGTGACGAGGATGCGCTTGCCCTTGAGGAGGTCTTTTTGAAACACGGGCTAGGCGGTGAGCACGATCTTGCCGATGTGCCGGCTCGACTCCATCAGCGCGTGCGCCTTCGCCGCCTCGGCGAGCGGGAAGGTCTCGTAGATGATCGCCTTGATTTTGCCGGCCTCGATGAGCGGCCAGACTTTTTCGCGCAGGTTCTTCGCGATCGCGCCCTTGAACTCGACCGGGCGCGGGCGCAGGGCGGACCCCGTGACCGTCAGGCGCCGGCGCAGGATGTCGCTCAGGTAGAGCGTCGCCTTCGCGCCGCCGAGGAAGGCGATGATGACGATGCGGCCGTCGTCGGCGAGGCACTTCAGCTCGCGGTCGATGTAATCGCCCCCGACCATGTCGAGGATCACGTCGACGCCGCGGCCAGCCGTAGCTTCCTTCGCCGCGGCGACGAAATCCTCGGTCTTGTAGTTGATTGCGCGGTCGGCGCCGAGCTTCACGCAGGCCTCGCATTTGCCGGGGCTGCCCGCGGTGGCGAGCACCTTGTGGCCGAAGGCCTTTACCATCTGGATCGCGGCGACGCCGATTCCGCTCGATCCTCCCTGCACCAGGAAAGACTCGCCGGGCTTCAGGGCCGCGCGGTCGAAGACGTTGCTCCACACGGTGAAGAAGGTCTCGGGAAGCGACGCCGCCTCGATCGGCGTCATGCCTTTCGGAACCGGCAGGCATTGCGGCGCGGGCGCCGCGCAGTACTCGGCGTAGCCGCCGCCCTGCACCAGCGCGGTGACCGTGTCGCCGACGCGCCATTCCTTCACGCCTTCGCCGAGCGCGACGATCGCGCCGGCAAGCTCGAGGCCGGGGATGTCGGATGCGCCCGGCGGCACGGGATAGTTGCCGGCGCGCTGCATGGTGTCGGGGCGGTTGACGCCGGCGGCCGCGACGCGGATCAGGACCTCGCCGGCTTTGGGCTGCGGGACCGGGCGCGTGCCGATCTTGAGCACCTCCGGCCCTCCCGGCTGGGTGATCTCGACCGCGCGCATGGTTTGGGGGATGGCCATTTGTTTCGGCGTCATTCCCGCGAAAGCGGGAATCCAGTGTTGTTTGTCGGAAGTCGCTGGGTCCCCGCTTGCGCGGGGACGAGGCAGATTCTACCGCATGCCTTCCGCTAGAATGGCGGCGCCATGCCGCTGCCTCCGCCCGCCTCCCCCGGAATTCCGCTCGACGAAGTCGACACGCCCGCGCTCGTTCTCGATCTGGATGCGCTCGACGGCAACCTCCTGCGCATGGCCGACGCGGTGAAGGAAAGCGGCGTGCGCCTGCGCCCGCACGCGAAGTGCCACAAGTGCGCCGAGATCGCGCGCCGGCAGGTCGGAGCAGGAGCCGTGGGCGTGTGCTCCCAGAAGGTGAGCGAGGCCGAGGCGCTCGTCCGCGGCGGCGTCGCCGACGTGCTCGTGACCAACGAGATCGTCGGCCGGCAGAAGACGGAGCGCCTGGCGCGCCTTGCGCGCGAAGCGAAAGTGGCGGTTCTCGCCGACGACGCGGGCAACGTCGCCGATCTGGATGCGGCGGCACTCGCCGAAGGCGTGCGGCTCGACGTGCTGGTCGAAATCGACGTCGGTGCGCACCGCTGCGGCATCGAGCCGGGCGTTCCGGCGGCGGAGCTCGCCTGCAGCATCGCGGCCTGCCGCGGCCTGCGCTTCGCCGGACTGCACGCCTATCACGGGTCGGCGCAGCACGTTCGCGGCCCCGCGGAACGCCGCGCGGCGATCGCCGCCGCCGCGGAAAAGGCGGAGTTCACGAAGACGCTGATCGAAAAGGCCGGCATCCCCTGCGAAACGATCACCGGCGCGGGCACGGGCACTTTCATGCTGGAGAGCGCGAGCCGCGTCTTCAACGAGATCCAGCCCGGCTCGTACGTGTTTATGGACGCCGACTACAATCGGAACCTGTGGGAAGAGGGGTGGCCGCGCTTCGAGCAGAGCCTTTTCGTCCTCGCGACGGTGATGAGCGCGCCTTCGCACGCGCACGCGGTCCTGGATGCCGGGCTCAAGGCTTCGAGCGTGGACTCCGGGCTCCCGCAGGTGCACGAGCGGCCGGGCGTGGAGTATTTCAAGGCGTCGGATGAGCACGGCGTGCTGAAAATCGCAGCGGGGGCGAAAGCCCCGAAGCTCGGAGAAAAACTCCTGCTCGTGCCCGGCCACTGCGACCCGACCGTGAACCTCTACGACTGGTTCGTGTGCGTGCGCAAGGGAAAAGTCGAGGCGCTGTGGCCGGTCACCGCGCGAGGGGCGCTGTGGTAGGAGACATGGCTGTGGCAGGAAACATGGCGAAAGTCATTTTGATTTCCCCTCCTCTTTGAGGAGGGGAAACAAGTCGCCGAGAGCGTTTGCCCGTGTACTAACCCCAGACGCTTTTCGACACCTCCAGCACCAGCCCGAGCTTCCGCCACTGATCGTCGGCGGTGAGCTTGTTGCCGTGGTGGGTGCTGGAGAATCCGCACTGCGGGGAGAGGCACAGGTTTTCCAGCGGCACGTATTTCGCCGCGTCGTCGATGCGGCGCTTCAGGTCGTCCTTTTTCTCCAGCTCCGCCACCTTGGAGCTGACGAGGCCCAGCACGACGGTCTTCCCCTTGGGCACATGGCGCAGCGGCTCGAAGCCGCCGGCGCGCTCGGTGTCGTACTCGAGGAAGAAGGCGTCGACTTCGAGGCCGGTGAACACGCGCTCGGCGACGAAGTCGGCGTACGCGCCGCTCGCGAGCCAGGTGCTCTTGAAGTTGCCGCGGCAGGTGTGGATCGCGACCGTCATGTCGTCGGGCACGTCGCGGATCGCGGCGTTCACCGCGTCGGCGTACATCGCCGCGTCCTTCTTCGGGTCGTCGCCGAGCTTCTTGAACTGCTCCTGGACCTTCGGGTCGCCCCACATGGCGATCGTCGTGTCGTCGATCTGGAGGTAGCGGCAGCCCGCCTTGTACAGGTCGGCGATTTCCTCGCGGTACGCCTGGGTGAGGTCGGCCCAGAATTCGTCGAGGTCGGGATAGGCCTTCGCGAGCGAGGCGCGGTCGCCGCGCGCGTGCAGCATCGCGGGCGAGGGCATGGTGAACTTGGGCGTGCGCCTGGCGACCGACTTCAGGAACTTGAAGTGCTCGAGCATCGAGGGCTTCCTGCGCCGGATCCTGCTCTTCACCGTCATGAAGGGCGGCTGCTCCTCGGTGTTCTTGAACTTCGCGTCGCCGTAGGCGTCGCCCGCGGCGAGCTCCACGCCGTCGAAGCCGTGGATGAAATCGATGTGCCACCAGTCGCGGCGGAACTCGCCGTCGGTGACGACCTGCATGCCGACCGATTCCTGCTTCGCGACGGCTTCGCGGATGTGCTTGTCCTGCAGGGCGCGCAGCTGCTCAGGCGTGATCTCGCCGCGCTTTGCCTTCGCGCGCGCCTCGTGCAGCTCGGCGGGGCGCAGGAGGCTGCCGACGTGGTCGGCGCGAAAGGGTGGGCTGGTGCGTTGTGTCATCGAGGACTCCCGGCGGATGGCTTGAGCAGAATGCGGATTTCAGGCGAAGCGCGGCGCCGTGTCAACTCTTTTTCGGCCCACCGCCGAAGTGGGAGAGGAGTGGGACGCGGATCCGGCCGGGCCCGGCCGCCATCACGCTACAATACCTGGAAGAGGAGACCAAGATGCATCGAATCATTTTCAGGATCGGCGTTGCGCTGTGCGCCGCGTTGCCGGCCGCGGGCGTCCTCGCGCAGGCTTATCCCTCGCAGCCGATCAAGCTGGTCGTGCCGTATACGCCCGGAACCGGCATGGACATCATCGCCCGCACCGTGGGGCCGAAGCTCTCCGAGCGCCTCGGGCAGCCGGTCATCGTCGAGAACAAGCCCGGAGCGAGCGGGAATATCGGAGCCGAAACGGTGGCGAAGGCGGCCCCCGACGGCTACACCCTGATGGTGACGGCGAACACGCTGCTGATCGCTTCGAACCTGTACCGCTCCGTTCCCTTCAATCCGCTTTCGGATTTCGCGCCGATCTCCCTTGCCGCCTGGGGCACGCTTCTGCTCACGGCCAATCCGAACAAGAACATCAAATCGCTTGCGGACCTGATCGCCCGGGCAAAGGCGAATCCGGGCAAGCTCACCTACTCGTCGCCGGGCGTCGGCACGCCGCACCACATGTCGATGGAGCTCCTGAAGGATCTGACCGGCGTGAGCCTCCTGCACGTCCCGTACAAGGGCAGCGCCGGAGCGCTCACCGACCTGATTTCCGGGGAGATCGACGTGGCCTTCGTGCCGATTCACGTCGCCATGCCGTACGTCCAGGCCGGCAGGCTCACCGCGCTCGCGGTGGGCAGCGCGAAGCGCCAGCCGAACGCGCCCGGCATTCCGACGCTGCAGGAACTCGGCGTCAAGGGAGCGGACGTCGACATGTGGTACGCGTTCATGGCGCCGAAAGGCACGCCCGCGACCGTCGTCTCCAGGCTCGACGCCGAGCTGCGCGCCATCCTTGCGCTTCCCGAGATCAAGGCCGGTTTCGACAAGCAAGGCATGGACGCGGCCTCGTCCTCGCCCGAGGAGCTGAATGCGCTCATGCGGCGCGACAACGCGCGCTGGGCGGCCATCATCAGGAAGAACAACATCACCGCCGAGTAAGCGCGCGGTTTCGGAATCGAATGCACAGGGAACGATGAGCCACAGCACCGGCCGGATCCTGACCACGCATGCCGGCGCGCTGCCGCGCTCCGACGAGCTGCGCCGCATGGTCCTCGCCCGCGCCGAGGGACAGCCGCACGACGAGTCGGCGCTCGCGGCGCGGCTGAAGAGCGAGGTGGCCGAGGTCGTGCGCAGGCAGATCGCCTGCGGAATCGACAGCGTCAACGACGGCGAGCTCGGGAAGACCAACTTCACCAATTACGTGCGCGACCGCATCGCCGGGATCGAGATGCGCGATTACCGGCCCGGGGTGGATCCCGCGCCCCTCGACATCACCGCCCGCGACCTGCGGCAGTTTCCCCGGTACTTCGGCGCGGGCAAAGGCGGGCTCACGGGCGCCGCAATGCGGAAGAAGCTGAGCTTCTGCGTCGCGCCGCTCAGGTACGCCGGCCACGACGCGCTCGCGGAGGAGCTCGAGGATTTCCGCGCTGCGCTCCGGGGCGCGAAGGCCGCCGAGGCATTTCTCCCCGCGAACACGCCCGGCACCGTCGAGCACTGGCTGAGGAACGAGCATTACAGGAGCCAGGAGGAGTTCGTCTACGCGATCGCCGAGGCGCTGCGCGACGAGTACCGGGCGATCGTGGAGGCGGGCTTTCTCCTGCAGATCGACGACCCGGATCTCCCGGACGGCTGGCAGATGTATCCCGACATGAGCGTGCGCGAGTACCGCAAGTACGCGACGCTGCGCGTGGACGCGATCAACCACGCGCTGCGCGGCATCCCGCGCGAGAAAGTGCGGCTGCACGTGTGCTGGGGGAGCTTCCACGGCCCGCACAAGAGCGACATTCCCCTGAAGGACATCGTCGACATCATTTTCCGCGTGCGCGCGTCGAGCTACTCGATCGAAGCCTCGAACCCGGTCCACGAGCACGAGTGGCGGGTGTTCGAAGAGGCGAAGCCGCCCGAAGGCGCGGTGCTCATTCCCGGCGTCGTCGGCCATTGCTGCGATTTCATCGAGCATCCGGAGCTCGTCGCCCAGCGGCTGCTGAGGTACGCGAAGCTCCTCGGCCGCGACAACGTCATGGGCGGGACCGACTGCGGCCTGGGTCCGCGCGTCGGAAGCCCGGAGATCGCCTGGGCGAAGCTCGAGGCGCTCGCGCAAGGCGCGCGCCTGGCGAGCAAGCGGCTGTGGATGCGGCCGGAGAAATCTCCGAAGAAGCGCGCGCCGGCGCGAAGGAAGAAGGGAAAGAAGAAGGCGAAGCGCTAGTCGGCCTTGATGTTGGCGGCCTTTGCCACCGCGGTCCACTTGGCGATGTCCCGCGAGATGATCTGGCGGAATTCTTCCGGCGTGTTGCCCGACGGGACGATGGACATCTGGTCCAGGCGCTCCCTGATTTCCGGGAGCTTCACCACGCGCGCCACTTCCTGCTGGATGCGGTTCACGATCGCCTGCGGCGTTCCCGCGGGCGCGTGAAAGCCGGTAAACAGGCGGATCTCGATATCCGGGCCGCCCGCCTCGGCGAGCGTCGGCAGCTCGGGCCAGGCCGGGTCGCGCTTCGACGACGTCACCGCGAGGCCCTTGACCTTGCCGCCTTTCAGCGGGCCGATCACGGGCGGCGGGTCGGTGATGGTGATCGTCACCTGTCCCGCCATGACCGCGCCCACCGAGTCGCCGCTGCTCTTGTAGGGAATGTGCGCGAACCGGGTCCCGGTCTTCTGGTTGAAGAGCTCCGCGGCGAGCTGGAACGGCGCCGCGCTCGCGGAATAGTTGACGTCGTTCGGCCTCGCCTTTGCATACTCGATCAGGTCCTTCACGGAGTTCACCGGCAGCGAGGAGTTGACGACGAGGATCAGCGGGAAGTCTCCGATCATCGAGATCTGCTCGAAATCCTTGAGCGGCGAGTAGGGCAGCTTGGAGTAGATCGCCGGATTCATGGTCATCGCCCCGCTCGGGCCCATGAACAGCGTGTAGCCGTCGGGGGCGGACTTGGCGACATATTCGGCGGCGATGATGCTCTGCGCGCCGGGCTTGTTCTCGACGATGATCGGCTGCCCGAGGCCTTCGGACATCTTCGGCGCGACGACGCGCACGATGATGTCGTTGCCGCCGCCGGCCGCGAAGCCGACGACGATGTGGATCGGCTTGCCGGGGAAGCTGCCCTGCGCCTGCGCCGTTGCCGCGACCAGCGCCGGCACAACGAGGCAGGCGAGCCGCGCGACATGTTTCAGTCTCATGAGTCCTCCTGTGAACGCGTAGAGTGCCACGCTGCCGCGTGCGCCATCAACTCCTTTCGCTGCGGCGCGGCAGCGAAAGGAGCATCGGGATTTGCGCAGGCCGGCGGCTGTCGCTAGAGTTGTCCTATGGGGAGGTTCATCAGCGTACTGGCGGTCGTGCTCACCTCCGCCTCGATCGCGCTGTCGGCGGATCTGTTCCGCATGGCGGGACTCACGCTCTACACCGAGCAGGTTCTGGCCGGCCTGCTCGCGATCGCCACGCCGCTCGTGTTCCTGCATGTGTCGGCGCGCGGCGAGCGGGGGCGCACCGGCAGCGTGCCCTGGTACGACCTCGCCGCGGCCTTTGCGGGCTTTGCCGCGTCGGCGTACCTCGCGATTCGTTATGCGGGCCTCTCCGAGCTCACCTCGAAGCAGCCCTGGGACGGCCTCCTCGCGGCGGGCGCGCTGCTCGCTCTCTTCCTCGAAGGCTTGCGCCGCACTTCCGGCCCGGCGCTCTTCTACACCACCCTCGCTTTCATCGTGCTCGCGGTGTTCGGGGGAGCCCTGCCGGGCGAGTTCGCCGCTCGCTCGATACCGCTGCCGCGCCTGACCTACTACCTCGTATGGGATTCGAGCGCGATTCTCGGCATTGCGATCAAGATCATCGCGACCGTGGTGGTGGTCTACGTCTTTTTCGGGCAGGTGCTCCTCAAGGCGGGCGGGTCGACCTTTTTCACCGACATCGCGATGGCGCTGATGGGCAAGTACCGCGGCGGCCCGGCCAAGATCGCCATCGTGGGCTCGTCCCTGTTCGGATCGATCTCCGGCAACATCGTCTCGAACGTCATGACGGTGGGCACGGTGACGATTCCGCTGATGAAGCGCGCGGGGTTCCGGCCGCATCTCGCCGCGGCGATCGAGGCCTGCGCCTCGACGGGCGGCCAGATCACGCCGCCCGTGATGGGGATCGCGGCCTTCATCATGGCCGAGTTTCTCCAGGTGCCTTTCTACGAGGTCGCCCTGGCGGCGGTCGTGCCGGCGCTGCTCTTTTATGTAGCGCTGTTCATCCAGGTGGACCTGGAGGCGGCGCGCAGCAAGATCCTGCCGATGCCCAGGGAGGAGATCCCGCGGCTCGGCCAGGTTCTCAAGGAGGGCTGGTATTTCGTGCTGCCGCTCGTCGCGCTGGTCTACGCCCTGTTCGGGCTGAACTACGAGCCGGAGATGGCGGGGCTGGTGGCGACCGCGATCGTGCTCGTTCTCGGTGTCCTGTTTCCCTTCCACGGCAAGCGCATCGGGCTTCGCGATCTCTACGTGATGCTGCGCGACGCCGGGACCGCCGTGCTGGATCTGTTCATGCTGGGCGCGGCGGCCGGGATCATGATCGGCGCATTGAACTACTCGGGCGTGGGGTTCACCCTGACGCTGGTGCTGATCCTCCTCGCCGGCGGGAGCCTCGTCGCGCTGCTGGTGCTCTCGGCGATCGCCAACATCATCCTGGGGCTCGGGCTTCCGACCGTGGGCGTCTACATCGTGCTCGCGACGCTGGTTGCGCCCGCGCTCGTCAAGATGGGAATCGATCCGATGGCCGCGCACATGTTCATCATGTACTACGGGTGCCTGTCGATGATCTCGCCGCCGGTGGCGATCGCCGCTTTCGTCGCGGCGAATCTCGCGGGCGCAGACCCCAACCGCACCGGCTGGGTGGCGATGGCGTTCGGCTGGACGCTTTTCGTGATCCCGTTCCTGTTCGTGTTTTCCGGCACGCTCCTCCTGAAGGGCGATCCGGCGTCGATCGCCCTGGACACTGCGCTCGCGGTCGCGGGAATCTGGTTCATCGCCGCGGCGATGATGGGCTATTCGGTGCGCCCGCTCGGGTGGACGGCGCGCCTTTATTACGGCGTCACCGGGATAGCCATCTTCATGCCAGCGGACGCTTTCGGGGCGGGGCGCTGGATCAACGCGGCCGGGATCGGCCTTGCCGTGGCGCTGTTCTTCCGGGAGAAGGCCGCCCGTCGCCGCGCCGTCGCCGCGGGCGGATAGCGGCGCTTGCGACCGTACCCGCCTTGGCCTAAAGTGCTTTGGCTTGCTCAACATGACCGGGAGATCGTCATGAAGAAATTCGAGATACCCGCGGAGCTCCAAAGACGCCTGATCGCCCGCAGGGGACGGCTGCACGCCTACGATGCCTTCGATCCGGCGGGCACCGCGCTCCTGGTCGTCGACATGCAGAACTTCTTCATGAAGGACGGCGAGCTGATGTGCGCGCCCGGCGCCCGCGACATCGTGCCGAACGTGAATCGCCTCGCCCGCGCGCTGCGCGAGGCAGGAGGCCTGGTCGTGTGGCTGGTGATGGAGGCGAGCGAGGAATCGCGCGACGCCTGGGGAAATTTCCACGAGCTGTTTCATCCCGAGGCGCAGAAGCGCCGTTTCGCTTCGCTCGGTGCCAGCGGCGAGGGCTACAGGCTCTGGCCCGCGATGGAAGTCGCGCCGCCGGACAAGACCGTCGTCAAGCGCCGCTACAGCGCCTTCATCCAGGGTTCGTCGGACATCGAGCAGGTGCTGCGCCGCGGCGGGATCAGGACCGCGCTGGTGGCGGGCGTCGCGACCAACGTGTGCTGCGAGTCGACCGCGCGCGACTGCATGATGCGCGGCTTCCGGACCATCATGGTCTCCGACGCCAACGCTTCCTTCACCCAGGCCGAGCACGAGGGCGCGCTGCTCAACTTCATCACCTACTACGGCGACGTGCAGTCGACCGACGAAGTCGTCGCGCGCCTCGCCGTGCGCGCTCCCGCCGCCGCGCACTAGAAGGCCGCCGCGGCTCCTCCGGCAATGCGCAAGGCCGCGACCGTCAAGATCGTGCGCCTGGTGAAGCGGCGGGCGGACCTGACGCCCGCCCAATTCAAGGAGTACTGGCTCACCCGGCACGCCCTGCACGAGCGCCGCGCAATCGAAACGACGCCGCTGCAGAAAGTCGTGGCGAGCATCGCCACCGGCGAGGTCGCCCTGGGCGGGACCGAGCCGCCGTTCGACGGCATGGTCGCGCTGTATTTCAGGAGCCTCGAGGACGCCCGCGCAACGTTTTCAGGGCCGGGGACCGCGGCGATGCGCGAGGACGCGAAGAACTTCGTCGATCCAAGGTCTTCGCCGCAGATCTTCGCCGATGAGTATCTCGTGTCCGAAAAGGACGGCGCCCCGGGGACGATCCGGAGATCGGGGCAGCTGAAAACCATCCGGACCATCAGCAGGCGCCGCGACCTGACTCACGCGCAGTTCAAGGATTACTGGCTGAACCAGCATTCCAGGCTCGAGCGCGAGGTGATCGAGACCACGAGCATGCAGCGCATCATCGCGAGCTTCGCGCTGCCCGAGAACCCGGCGGCTCCGGAATTCGACGGCCTTGCGGAGCTCTACTTCGAGAACGTCGAGGACATCCGCGCGATGTTCGCGGGCCCCGTTCCCGCGATGATGCGCAAGGACGAGCAGAACTTCGTGCAGATGAACGCCCCGGCGGTGCGGCTGGTGGCGGAGGAATATCTGATCGGCGACAAAGACCTGACAGGAACCGGAAAATGATCCAGGAAAAAGACGTGCAAGTCCCGATGCGGGACGGCGTGAAGATCGGCGTGCGGATCTATCGCCCGGAAGGAAGCGGGCCGTTCCCGGCGCTGTTTGCAGCCTCGCCCTACCGCTACGACAACAACGAGCTGCCGTCGCGGCCGATGTTCCTGTGGCGCGAGACCGGTCCGATCGAATGGTATGTCGAGCAGGGCTACGCCTACGTGCACGCCGACGTGCGCGGCACCGGCATCTCGGGCGGCGAGTTCGATTTCCTCTCGCGCGCGGAGCAGCAGGATCTCTACGACGTCATCGAATGGATCGCCGGGCAGAAATGGTCCAACGGCAAGGTCGCCGGCATCGGCCAGTCGTATTACTGCATGTCGCAATGGTTCATGGGCATCCAGAACCCGCCGCACCTGGCGTGCCTCGCTCCCTACGACGGGATGAACGACCCCTACCGCTACCTCGCGTTCCGCGGCGGGATCGAGAGCAACTTTCCGCTGTACTGGTTCAACGCGAGCGTGCGCGTGCCCAACCTGTACCCGGCGAACGGCGACCACCCGCGCATCCTGGAGAAGGATTTCTACCTCGACGTGCAGCGCCATCCCAGTTACGACGAGTACTGGAAGGAGCGCGCCGCCGCGGAAAGCCTGGAGAGGATCAAGGTGCCGGTGTTTTCCATCGGCGTGTGGGCGAAG
>DATHJM010000029.1:0-3836 GCA_035489775.1 Burkholderiales bacterium | reverse complement strand
GGCGAGGCCGTTCACGAAGTCCTGGATGACCTTGGGCTTCTCCTTCAGCATCGGATCGTGCACGCTCACGATCATCATGTACGAGAGATGGCCGCCGCCGCGCAGCACCTCGTAGGAGTCGGCCGCCTTTGACATCGCCATGATGTTGTAAGGCTCCCACGACACCACGGCGTCCACCTTGCCCTCGGCAAGCGCGGGTCCGAGCGCCGGCGGGGCCATGATGTTCTCGATGGTCACGTCGTCGTACTTCATACCGCGGCGGGCGAGCACCATCTTGAGGTATTCGTCGGAGGTCTGCTCCTTCGCCAGCCCGACGCGCTTGCCCTTCAGATCCTCGACCCTGGAGACGCCCGAGCCCTTGCGGGCGACGATCGCGAGCGGGCTGTCGGCGAAGGCGGTGGTGGCGTCGTTCATGATCATTCCGACCACCAGGAAAGGCGCGCCGCCGTGGCGCGCCTTCAGGAACGTGGTGACGCTCATGTCGCCGAACTGGACCTCGTTCCGGTTCATCGAATTGACCATGTCGGTGCCGGTGTTGACGACCTTGAGCTTCAGGTCGACGCCGTGCTTGCTGAACAGGCCCTTCTCCACGCCCACGATCATCGGCAGATGGCCGAAGTTGTTGCCGACCACCGCCTGCATTTCGACCGGCGACTGCGCAAATGAAGAACTTGAAACGGATGCAAAAACGGTTGCTGCTATAAACCAAGCCTTGAAATCCATGACAGCCTCCTTGCTAGCGTCCCGAGAGCGTCGAATAACCGGGCATCGGATCGACGACGGTGATCTGCTCGACCGGGAAGGCGGAAATGATCTCGATCCTGTCCTTGTGCACGATCAGCATCTCCTCGATTCGCACGCCCCACTCGAACTTCTTGCCGTGCTGGGTCTCCAGTGCGAACACCATTCCTTCCTTGATCTCGATCGGGTGATCGAGAGACCAGATCCGCGAAATGACCGGCTGGTCGTATTGCGCGAGTCCGAGGCCGTGGCCCCAGAGGTTCGCCGCGGCCTGGTCTTCTTCGGCGTAGCCCCAGGCTTCCTTGGCGGAAGGCCATTTCGCGGCGATCTCGCGGGTCGTGGTGCCGACCTTCACCGCCTTGATCGAGTCGTACAGCCACTTGAGCGCGGTCGCGTAAATGTCCTTCTGCTCGCTGGTCGGCTCCTTGCCCGCGCAATAGGTGCGGTAGTAACAAGACTTGTATCCGTTCCATGTCAGGGCAGCGAGATCCATGAAGACGATGTCGCCGGGCTTGACGATGCGGTCGGAGAAGTTGCGCCAGTTCGGCCATGTGTTGGGGCCCGAGGAGACGATCACGTCCTCGACGTCCTCCATGCCGGGAACGGAGTACAGGTACTGCATGATGTGCGCGGTGAGCTGGTTCTCGGTGCGACCGGGCTGCAGGAACTTCATGAACTCCCAGTGGGCCGCGTCGCCGATCGCGCCCACCATGCGCAGCGCCTCCTGCTCGTCCTCGTTCTTGACCGCGCGCGCCTCCATCATCGGCGTCATGCCGTCGGTCCACTCGATCTTCTCCTCGCCGAAGACCTTGAGCATGTTGATGTCGATGAAGTCGACGCCGAGCTTCATGCCGGCGACGTTCGCCTTCTTCATCTCCTGCTTGATCGCGTTGGTGAACTTCTTCACCTGCGCGAGCGAGGCGGCCCCGGCCGCGCCCTTGATCCAGGCGTAGGACCAGCGCACGTGGTCCTTGGGGATCCACGGCGAATGGCGCTCGATCTGCATGCCGATATCGCCCTGTTCGAATAGAACGGGCGCGTCGTCGCCGCAGAGCATGGCGTAGCGCAGGCCGGGCTTCAGACGGTTCCACCCGGGGGTGAGGGTGCTCGTGACATAGCGGACGTTCTCGTCGTACATGAGCAACATCGCGCCCAGTCCCGCCGCCTTCATTCGCGCGCGCGCGCGCTCCAGGCGGTACTTGCGCAGCCGGTCCCAGTTGATGCGCTGCTGCCAGTCCAGTCCCACCATTCCTGCATTTGCCATTCGCTTGTCTCCGGTTATGCGTACGTAAGGAAAGGAACGGGACGCTCGCTCAGTCGGCGATCGCCCCGGATTCTTTTGCCACTTTTCCCCAGCGTTGGGTTTCAGACGCGACGAACTCCGCGAACGCCTTCGGCGAGGGGCTCGTCACCGCCTCCGCCCCGCCCTTGGAGAGGCGCTCGATGACATCGGGCGTCTTCATGGTCTGCACCAGCACCACATACAGGCGCTCGACGATTTCGCGCGGCGTTCCCGTGGGAACGAGCACGCCCTGCCACGAGCCCGAGGAGCCGTCGGGATAGCCGGACTCCTTCATGGTCGGCAGGTCCGGCAGCTCTTTGATGCGCTTGGGGCTCGTGATCGCGAGCGCCTTGAGCCGCCCGCTCTTGATATGGCCCATGGCCGAGGAGACTGTGCTGAACATCATCTGCGTTTCCCCTGCGACGAGGCCGGTCACGGCGGGACCCGCTCCGCCCTTGTAAGGTACGTGCACCATGTCCATCCCGCCCTCGGCCGTCCTGAGGATCTCCATCTCCAGGCGGTTCTGGCTGCCGCTCCCGGGCGAGGCATAGTTCAGCTTGCCCGGGTTCGCTTTTACATGGGCGACCAGCTCCTTGACGCTGTTCGCTGCTACAGAGGGGTGCACGATAAGCACGCCAGGCACGTCGACGACCTGGGTCACCGGAATGAAATCCCTCAGGTTGTTGATGGGCAGATTGGTGAACACGCCGGGGTTGATCGCCGTCGAGCCGACGTTGCCCAGGACGAGGGTGTAGCCGTCCGGAGCCGATCGGGCCGCGACCTCCATGCCGATCGTTCCGGCTGCTCCGCCCCGGTTCTCGATCACGATAGGCTGGCCGAGCAGCTCGGAGAGGCGCGGCTGCATGATGCGGCCGACGAAGTCCGACGCGCCTCCGGGCGCGAACGGGACGATTATTTTTACGGATCGGTTCGGATAGCTGCCCTGCGCGAGAGAAAGCGCCGGGCACAGCGCGAGCGCGGCCCACACGGCGAGTTTGTACTTCATCGTTTGTTCCTCCTCCTTGCTTGCTTGTTAGACCGCGGCTCGCACTCCCACGCGCGGCTTTTCGTTTTCCGCCGCAATGGGGAGCGGCACGGCGCGTTTGAGCCGCGCCGAAAGATCGAAGGCTTTGGTCAGCATCAGGCGGTTGTGAGCCTCGGCCGCGGTCGCGTGCTGCGTAGTCACGCCTACCGCAAGGCGGTTCAGCCATTGTTCGGTTTCTTCGCGCATCGGACCGCGCAATTCGCCAAGAGCCATGTCCCCCGGCGGATAGCTTCCGAGAAAATCGACCCGCCGCCCCGAATCCGGGGCATAGCCTTCTCCCTGCGCGATGGTCGTCGCGAGAACGATGTCGCGATGCGTATCGTCGATGGTGAGGACGCCTTCGGTGCCGACGACGCCCACCTCGAGGCTGTACACCGCGCCGGGCCAGACCGTCGGCAAGGCCCAGGATATCGAGGCGTGATACAGGCTTCCATCCTCAAACGTGATCACGCCCGCCGTCGCGTCTATGCCCCCGCACAGAGGCCCGAGCGCCTTGTCCACCGAGCGGGCATAGACTTCCACCGGACGCTTCGCTTCCATCATCCACATCACGACGTCGAGCGCATGCGTGCCGGAGATCACCATCGGCGAAATTTCCGAGGGATCGTCGGTCCTCTCGTAGTTGTCGAGGGCTACGAGCCGGTTCATGAACGCCCGCGAAGTCACGAGAGTCACCTCTCCGAGCTGGCCGGTGCGCACCTTTTCCTTCGCCACCAGCCAGCGGCGGCGAAAGCGTTGCGTGTAGCCGACCACCGCGTCCACCCCGGA
>DATHJM010000028.1:0-6291 GCA_035489775.1 Burkholderiales bacterium | reverse complement strand
CCCTAAAAGCTTTGAGAATCATATAATTCTAGGCTCTTTTTCGAGTTTTGTCTCACGTGTGCCGCCCGCCGCGCTGCCCGGGGTTTCCTTACAGCGACGAAATACACACTTGAGATCGGCTTCAACGAGGTCGATTTCAGTCACCGCGATTTCGACGCCCGTACCCGGAGCAAGTTCGGGCAGCGACGGCACTCTGGCGTAAAGCGGTAAGCCGTCGAACTTCACCAGATTTTCGCGCACCACCTCGGCCCCCGCAACCTCGACCGCCTCCTGCAGCAGCCACCTGAGGCACCAGTAATGCTCCATGCGCCGCTGGAATTCGTCGTACGCAGCGTATGTCGCCTCGAAATCATGCACCGCCGCGAGCATGATGTCCGCATTCCGCGAAAACGGCGGCGCCTGCCCGTCAAGGAGCGCGAGGAGCTGCCACTGATTCACCAGATCCACGTACCGGCGCAGGGGCGAGCTCGTCCAGGCATAGTGGCTGATTCCCAGGCCCTGGTGCGCCATGGCCGAAGTGGTCATCCTGACCTTGCCGGCCGACTGCACCCGGTAGATCGCCGCGACATCGTGATCGTCGAGCAGCTTCCCCCAGGTGCTGTTTACCGCGATCATCAGCTCGGCGACCAGCTTGTCGAGGGGCGTGCCGCGACGACGCTCGACGATGTCGATTCGCACGTTTTCCCCGCGACCCTCGACGCGGAAGGTGTAATCGGGACGTTCTGGCCCCGAGGAGGATTTGCCGCGCCCCCGCTCGAGCGCACCCGCAAACTTCCAGAGCGTGTTCAGCTCGCGCGAATACGGGATGTCCTCCCGTGACGTGTCGGAAAGAAACGCCGCATCAAGTTCTTCGACCGCCTGATGACGCAGGTTCGCGGCAATGCGAACCCGCTCGGTGCGGGTGTGGTGAGACTCGACCACGAAATTGTCGGCGCTTACATCGAAGTAGAGGGAACACGCGGGGCGCTCGGCGCCTTCGGTGAGGGAGAAGCGCTCGATCGCTTCGGGCGGCAGCATGGTGATCTTGCGGCCCGGCATGTACACGGTCGACAGCCGCTCTCGCGCCACGGCGTCGAGCGCCGATCCGGGTGCGAACCCGAGGGCGGGAGCGGCAATGTGAATGCCGACGCGAAGGCGCCCCCCCGCAAGACGGACGAGCGAGAATGCATCGTCGATTTCCGTCGTAGCCGCGTCGTCGAGGCTGAATGCTTCCACTTCGGCGACCGGCAGGGCCCGGGCCTCGGCAATCTCGAACTTCGAGGGAAAATCCGTTCCCTTCGGAAAGTATTCGTAGAGAAATCGATTGAGATGGTAGTCGTGGCTGGGGGGCAGCGCGCCGCAGCGCTCCATCAGCTTTGCCGGTGATAAGCCGGTCTTTACGCAAGCCTCCTCGAGCGCTTTGGTTTCCGCGCGGTTGCGGTCGGGCTTGTAAAGAAGCTGTTCCCGGAACGGCCGGAACTCGTCCGGAAACGCGCCGCGCTCGAGCTGCTCAGCCCAGGCTGAAATCTGCGCTTGCTGTTGCTTCTTCCTTTCGATGCCGGCAAGCGCGGCGCGCAGCGTCTCGGGCGGCGCAGCCCGATACCGCCCCCTGCCCTTGCGGTAAAAGTACATCGGTGCCGAGTGCAGCTTCACCAGAATACCGGCTGCCTCCGCCGCCGAAGGTGTGCGGCCGCAATACTCGCGCGCGAGCTCGGTGAATCCGAATTCCTCCGTACCGCAGCACTGCCACAGGAAATCCGCGTCGATATCGCCCGCCAACGCCTCGGCTTGCGCGAGCAGCTCCACTGCGCCGGGCTCCGGAAACCGCAGCAGCACGTCCTTTGACTTGATCTTGGCTCGTTTGCCATGCGGTGCCTCGACCTGGAGGGTGCTGTCGCTGTCGGCCAGCACCGTGGCGACCTTAAACGCACCGCTGTCTTCGTAGAGTACGTTCACGATAGGGACGCAAACGGGAAAGGAGCCGCGTCGCGCCGGCCCGATGAGTGCGATAATTATATCGCAGCATTGTTCCCGTTCACGACGAAAACCCCTCGCCGATGGCAAAGATCGAGTCGATTGCAGTAGCAACCGTCCGGGTCCCGCTGGACAACGTAACGAGCTTCGCCACGCGCACGGTTTCGGCGCGCGATTACGGGCTGGTCAAAGTGCGCGCCGGGGGCGTCGAGGGTATCGGATTCTGCTACGCGGGCTCTTCCGGGGGAACGCTCGTCGCGCATGCCGTGGAGCAGCTGCTTGCGCCGGTCCTGCTCGGCAACGAAAGCCTGCTCGTCGAAGGCCTTTGGCAGCGCATGTTCGAGGAAACGTTGCTGCAGGGACGCGCCGGCAGCGTCATGCGCGCGATATCGATACTGGACTGCGCGCTTTGGGATCTGAATTCGCGCGCGTCGAAACTTCCGCTTTACAGGTATCTCGGGGCTGCCGTGGATGATGCCGTGCCGGCGTACGCAAGCGGCGGCTACTACCTCCCGGGCAAGACGCCGAAAAAGCTCGGCGAGGAAATGGCGGGCTACGCAAAAGCCGGCTTTCGCGCCGTGAAGATGAAGGTGGGACGGCTCTCTCCCGGGGAAGAGGAAGCTCGCATAAAAGCTGCTCGCAATGCGATCGGACCCGATGTCGAGCTGATGCTGGATGCGAACAACGCCTGGCACGATCTACCCACCGCGATGCGTTACATGGAGCGCTTCGAACTCTACGACCCTTACTGGATCGAGGAGCCGTTCTTCCCCGATGACATCGACAACCACGCGCGCCTGGCGAAACTCACGCGCGTCACGGTTGCCACCGGCGAGATCGGCACCGGCCGCTGGCATTTCAAGGAAATCCTCGATAAGGGCGCGGCGCAGATCCTGCAGACCGACGCTCTTGTGTGCGGAGGGGTTACCGAGTGGAGACGAATTGCCGCTACCGCGTCGAGCTACGGCGTCACCGTCTGCCCGCATTGGTTTCATGACCTGCACGCGCAGCTCGTAGCGGCGACACCCAACGCGCGATACGTGGAGTTCTTCCCCGACGACCAAGTGCTCAATTTCCGGCGTCTCATCGATACGCAGCTCGAGATGAAAGACGGCATGCTTCTTCTGCCGAAGACGCCGGGCCTGGGATTCGGATTCGATGAAAAGGCCGTAGCGCGCTACGCGCTCAAAGACGGAAACTCGGCCTGGACGGTGCTGAAGGCGAAATAGTCAATCCATTCCGGCGAATTCCAGTATCAGCGGGATTTGTTCGGGAAAGCTCGCAAGGCTGTGGTCTCCGCCTTGCACGACGACCTGTTTCGCGCCTTTGTATTTTCTCACCGCTGCCCGGTAGTCGAGCACTTCGTCTCCGGTTTCGACGAGGAGCAGGAAGCGCTCGGGATGCACTTTGATCACGAAGAGTCGCTTCCATTGGCGAAGGTGCTCTTCGGTCAGCTCGTAGCTCTCGCCTCCGTAAAACGCCTGTTGCGGGCCGAGGTAGGCGCGCAAGCCCACGTGCGGGTCAATCGCGGGATTGATCAGCACCGCGCGGAGGTTGTGCTTCTCCGCAAGCCAGGTCGCATAGAATCCGCCGAGCGAGCTTCCAACCAGCGTGATTTTCTCCCTGGGCTGTCGCGCTATTTCGGCCTCGACTAGCGCCAATGCGAGATCCGGTCGGTGGGGCAACTGCGGGCAGGCGAACTCCGCTCCCCTGCCCCGCTCATCGAGGTGTTGCTTCAGATACCACGCTTTGCCAGACTGCGGCGAACTGTTGAATCCGTGGAGGTAAATGATCATGCCCGGGCCGGGGCCGCCCGTATTGAGAGCGAAGCGAGCAAGCGCTCATGGATGCCCCCGAATCCCCCGTTCGACATGACCAGCACCTGATCGCCTGGCTGCGCCTCCGCAACAATCGCCCCGACTAGCCGCTCCAGATCGTTCTCGACACTCACGCGATCGCCCAGCGGCGCGAGCGCAGCTTCGACATCCCAGCCGAGGTTCGCGCTGAAGCAAAAAATCCTGTCCGCCTGCTCGAGACTGTCGGGCAGGCGGTCCTTCATCAGACCAGCCTTCATGGTGCTGGATCGCGGCTCGAGGACGGCCAGGATGCGCGCACTTCCCACCCGGTCTCGCAGACCTGAAATCGTCATCGCGATGGCAGTCGGGTGATGGGCGAAGTCATCCCAAACTGCGACACCCGCTACCGTACCCCGCAATTCCATGCGGCGCCGCACGCCCTTGAAGCCGGCGAGGGATTTGATCGCCCGCGCCGGCTCGACGGCGGCCGCCTGCGCCGCGGCGATCGCGGCAAGCGCATTCTGGAGGTTGTGCTCGCCCTGGAGTTCCCAGCGCAGTAGCCCAGCGAGCCTGCCTCGCTCGAATACTTCAAGGCGGCCCGGGCCGACTGCGCTTGCGCTCCAGCCATCGGCCACGCCAAACCGCTCCACCGAACTCCAGCAGCCGCGAGTCAGGACGCGGTCAATTGCGGGGTCGGCACCGTTGACTATCAATTTTCCGGATCCGGGTATCGTCCGTACGAAATGGTGAAATTGAGTCTCGATCGCTGCAAGATCGCGGAAGATGTCGGCATGATCGAACTCTATGTTGTTCAAAACAGCGACCTTGGGCCGGTAGTGCACCATCTTGGAACGCTTATCGAAGAAGGCAGTATCGTATTCGTCGGCTTCGATCACGAAATCGGCTTGTGTTCCCGCCCTCGCAGATACGCCAAAGTTGACTGGAACGCCGCCAATGAGGAACCCCGGGTCTAGTCCTGCGTCCTCCAAAATCCAGGCAAGCATGGAGGTAGTCGTCGTTTTTCCATGTGTCCCCGCTATCGCCAGCACGCGCCTGCCGAACAGGGTATTTTCGGCCAGCCATTGCGGGCCGGAAACATAACGGTCCCCCCGATCCAGTATGGCCTCCATCAGCGGGTTGCCCCGGCTCACGACATTCCCGATCACCCACACGTCTGGATTCAGCGCCGTTTGATCCACGCCATACCCCACGGTCAGCTCGATGCCCTCGGCTTCGAGCTGTGTGCTCATCGGCGGATAGACATTGGCGTCGCATCCGGTGACGCGGTGGCCTGCAGCCTTGGCGATCGCGGCGATGCCGCCCATGAAAGTGCCGCAGATGCCAAGTATGTGGATGTGCACGGGTCGGATGGCAAAGCGCGCCGAGACAAGAGAAGGCGCGCGGTGAAAAGGAGGATAATTTTAGCCTACTTCGCCGCGTTTTCCGGCTGCGGTATCATTGCCCGGTTCCCGCGCGCTTCTCCCAATGGCGAAAGACAGCAAGTCCAAGCAGCAACAGATGCGCGCGCGCATTGCTGCCGCCGCTGCGCGCATGATGGCCGAGGACGGCCTTGAGGATTTTGCCCTCGCCAAGCGCAAAGCCTCCCGCCAGCTGGGCGCTGAGGACACGCAGGCGCTGCCGAAAAACGAGGAGATCGAGGCGGAACTCCGCGCCTACCAGTCGCTCTATCAAGGCGAGGAACAGCGCGAGCGCATCCACTACCTGCGCGAGCGGGCGCTCGAGGCAATGCGTTTGCTCGAGCAGTTCCGCCCTTACCTCGCCGGTGCGGTATTGAAGGGCACGGCAGGGCGATACAGCGACATCGACCTCCAACTGTTCACTGATGACGGCAAGTCGGTGGAGTTTTTCCTCCTGAGCCGCAATATTGCGTACGATATTTACGAACAGCGCCACTTCGCCGGCGACCAGGCGCGCGCCGTGTCGGTGCTGAAGCTCGACTGGCAGGGCGTGCCGGTCAATCTGGCGATCTACACCTTGAAGGAAGAGCGCGGTACCCTGAAGACGACGCTGGCGGGGCGCCCGATCGAGCGCGCCGGGATTCAAGCCGTCACGCAATTGCTCTCCAACGGAGGCAACTGACACGCCCGTCTTCTTCGTTCCGGGGGGTCTGCCGCAAGAAAAACCCGGAGATTGCGCCGCTGTGGGGGAAAAACGAGCTCTGCCGGGGCTAAAACGTGGCGTGAACGGTGTCTAACTATCGATAACACGCTGCTATTTTCAGTTAACCACCTTGATTGTGCATGGACCGGTTGCGAATCGGATTTGACGCTCCACCCTCTCGCTCTTGCTCATCGGCCTTTCAACTCCAATTTGTAATCGAACTGCGCCGAACGCTGGACAATTTCCGACATCGGCCCCAAACTTCCTTTATGTCCAAGCCGAAGCGCGCATTGGGCCTACGTTCGCGGACGCCAAGAAGAATCCTGATCATTCACGGCCCCAATCTCGACATGCTGGGTACCCGTGAGCCTGGGATCTACGGAAGCGAATCCCTTGCGAGCATCAACGCGAGGCTCGGTCG
>DATHJM010000027.1:0-2412 GCA_035489775.1 Burkholderiales bacterium | reverse complement strand
GAGCGGATCGTCGCCGCTCGCATACAGGTAATACGCGTCGACATCCTTCTGGATGATGGCGCGCCAATCGGCCTGGTTGGCCGTCGGGCGCACCCACGCCTCCAGCGTCATCGCCGAGGAGAGGTTGAGCGAGGTGGAACTGGGGACGAGCACCACGTTGTCGGTGCCGTTGAAGCTGAGCGCCGCGCCAAAGCGACCCTCCGCGGTCCACGCCGCTCCGTTGATGGTTCCGGTATTGCCGCGGCCCGAGGCATCGGCCACCGCCGTGCCCGTACCTTCGTTGAATCCGTAGGCCGCTACAAGGCCCGTCGGCGGCGTATTCAAGGTGGTGGCGCTTGCCACGTTGGAGTAGCCGGAGAGGTTTCCCGCCCAGTCGGCGGCCCGCACCCGGTAGCGGTAGGTCGTCGCGGCGAGCAAGCCCGCGTCCCCGAAGCTCACGTCGTTGGGCGTGCCCACCTGAACGAAATTCGAGCAGCCCGCTCCCTGGCAGCGCTCCACCAGATAGCGGGTCACGGCCACGTTGTCGCTGGAGGCGGTCCGAAACCGGCGAGCGGCGCGATCGAGGGTCAGCCAAAAAAAATCAATCCCCCGAGGCACCACGCCTTCCCGACATGCCGTGCGGAATTGCGTTTACGAAACCGCTCGCTTGCGCTCGCGTGACACCAGCGTGACCACCGTCACCAGCTCGATGGTCAAGGTTTCGACAAAGTCGGACGGATATCCGGCGTCCACCAGCGCCCACTTGACGCGGTTGCCCAGGCGCGCCTTCCTGTAAATACCGAGGGTCTGAGCTCGCGCAAAGGTCTCGATGCGGCGGAAGATCACATCGTGCGTCTTCCTCAGCCGCTCGACGGCCTTCTTCGCGGGCATGCTCAACCCCGAAGGCGGCAACCGCTTGACCAGATCCGCGACGAGTGAGTCGGCAAATTCGTCGACCTCTTTCGTTTTGAACAGCTTACCGAGCATGAGCAGATCTCGCGAAAATTGGCATTATAAGTAAGTAACTCAGGATAGAGCATCCGCGTTGTCCGGACTCTCAATCCCCCAGCGCCACGCCTTCGCGTCGCGGATCGGCGCCGCCCGCCCAACCTCCGGGCGTACGCACGATGCCGTGCAGGCCGCTCGCTTCCGGGCGGATTCGCACGGCGTGCCTCATTCGCTCGAGTTCCGGCGCGAGGCGCTCGAGCCGCGTGCCCCGCTCCAGTTCGGTCGGGCCGTTGCGGCTGCCCATGCGCGGGGCGTCGATGGCCTTCTGGATGTCCATGTTCCAGTCGAGCACGTTCACCAGCGTCAAGGCCACGTAGTTGATGATCGAATGGCCGCCGGGGGAGCCGATCACCATGTGCAGCTTTCCTTTTTCGTCGAACACCATGGTCGGCGCCATCGAGCTGCGCGGGCGCTTTCCTGCTTCGACGCGGTTGGCGACGGGCTTGCCGTCTTCCTCGGGCGCCCAGGAAAAATCGGTGAGCTCGTTGTTGAGGAAAAATCCGCGGACCATCTGGCGGTTGCCGAAAGCGGCTTCGACGCTGGCTGTCATCGCCACCGCGTTGCCCTCGGCGTCGACGATCGATACGTGCGTGGTCGCGGGCAGCTCGAGCGGCTCGGCGAGCCCATGGTTCGCGGAGACGCCTGCGGGATTGCCCGCGCGGGCTTGTCCCATGGAATGTTTCGGATCGATGAGTTTCGCACGCGAAGCGAGGTAGCGCGGTTCGAGCAGCGCGGCGAGGGGCGCGGCGATGAAGTCCGGGTCGGCGATATACAGATTGCGGTCGGCGTAGGCGAGCCGCCCCGCCTCGGCGAAAAGGTGCACGGCCTCAACCGAATCCGGCTTGAGCGCGCGCAGATCGAAACGCTCGAGGATCTCCAGAATCTGCAGCACCGCGAAGCCCCCTCCGCTCGGCGGAGGCATGCCGCACACTTTCCAGCGGCGATACGCGCCGCACAGCGGCTCGCGCTGCTTCGCCGAGTAAGCGGAAAGATCCGCTTCGACGAGATCGCCGGCGGAGCGCTTGTGGCTGCGCACCGCGGCGGCGAGCTCGCGCGCGATCCCGCCGCGGTAGAACGCGTCGGCGCCGCCCGCCGCGACGCGTTTCAGCACCGCGGCGAATTCCGGGTTCTTGAGCAGCGTGCCGGCGGGCTTGGCCTTGCCGTCGGGCAGATAGAAATAACGGCGGGCATTGTCGTCGAGCCGCAGGAACCGGTCCGCGGCGACAAGCGCGTGCAGCCGGGGCGAGATCGGGAATCCCTCCTGCGCCAGCTTGATCGCCGGCTCGAACAGCGCCGCCCAGGGAAGCTTGCCGTGCCTGCGATGCGCGAGCTCGAGCAGCCGCAACAGTCCGGGCACGCCCACGGATTTTCCGCTGACCACCGCGTCTGGCCATTCGAGCGGCCGCCCGTTGGACCGGAGAAAAC
>DATHJM010000026.1:0-3597 GCA_035489775.1 Burkholderiales bacterium | reverse complement strand
AACTCATGATCCTCTACGCAGCCACGATTTTCCTGAGCGCCTTTCTGCTGTTTCAGGTGCAGCCGCTCATCGCCAAGGTCATCCTCCCGTGGTTCGGCGGCAGCGCGGCGGTGTGGACGGTCTGCATGCTGTTTTTCCAGGTGCTGCTTCTCGCCGGTTACGTGTATTCGCATGCCTACGTCCGGTTGCGGATTCCGGCGCGGCGCACCCTTCACATCGCGCTGCTCGCCGTTGCCGCGGCGACGCTGCCGCTCGCCGCGGGCTCCGCCTGGAAGCCCGAGGGCGGCGAAGACCCGACGTGGCGGATATTCGGGCTGCTCGCGACGAGCGTCGGGCTGCCGTATTTCATGCTCTCCACGACGGGTCCCCTGGTGCAGGCCTGGTACGCGCGCTCCCATGAAGGCGCCGCGCCCTATCGCCTGTTTGCGCTCTCCAATCTGGGCTCGATGCTCGCGCTGCTCTCCTATCCTCTTGCGGTCGAGCCCCTGCTCGCATTGGGCACGCAGGCGGCAGTCTGGTCGGTCGGCTTTGTCCTGTTCGCGGTCGCGTGCGCGATGCTCGCCTGGCGCAGCGGCGCCGTCGAGTCGCAGCGCATCCTCGCTCGGGGCGATGCGGGCAAGCCCGGAGCAGGCCTGCAGGCCCTCTGGGCAGCGCTTGCCTGCTGCGCTTCCCTGCTGCTGCTCGCCTTTACGACCCATATGACGCTCAACATCGCGGCGATTCCCTTTCTCTGGGTGCTGCCGCTCGCGCTTTATCTCCTGAGCTTCGTGCTCTGCTTCGAAGCTTCGGGATGGTACAGGCGGTGGCTGTTTCTGCCGCTGCTCGCCGCGGGGCTCGCCGGCGTCTGCGTGACGCTCACCCGCTCCAATCCGAGCATCTGGGCCTTGATACCGCTCTACTGCGCAACGCTCTTCGCGGCGTGCATGGTCTGCCACGGAGAGCTCGCCCGCTCCAAACCCCATCCGCAGCATCTCACCGGGTTCTATCTCATGCTTGCGCTCGGCGGGGCGGCGGGCGGCGTGGTCGCCGGGCTGGTCGCGCCCAACGTCTTCGAGGACCTCTACGAGCTGCCGATCGGCATGCTCGCGCTGTGCGTGCTCGTGATGGTCGCGCTGCTGCGTGACCGCGCCAGCCTGTTTCACGGGCGCTGGGGAATCGCCGTTCGAATCGTGTTCCTCGCGCTGACGGTCGCGCTCGGCGTCGCCTTATACAGGACGTATTCTGAAAACTCGGCCGATACCCGCGTCACGTCCCGCAACTTCTACGGCGTGCTCAACGTGCGCGACTCGGGCGAGGGGCCCGAAGCCATGCGGGCGCTCTCGCACGGCACCATCATTCACGGCAGGCAGTTTCTGGAACCGGACCGGCGCGACTGGCCCACGAGCTATTACGGACTGACGTCGGGCATCGGGCTCGCCATCCTCGACGCGCGCGCGCACGGCCCCTTGCGGGTGGGCGTGGTGGGCCTGGGCACGGGGACGCTCGCGGCTTACGGCAGAACCGGCGACGTGTTCCGCTTCTACGACATCAATCCCGATGTTGTCGGGCTCGCCCGTTCGGAATTCAGCTTTCTCGCGGACAGCCCGGCGAAGGTGGAGGTGGCTTTGGGCGATGCGCGACTGTCGCTGGAGCGCGAGCCGGATCAGCATTTCGACGTTCTCGCGCTCGACGCCTTCTCGAGCGACGCCATTCCGGTGCACCTGCTCACGGTGCAAGCCGTCAGGACGTACCTGCGCCATCTGAAGCCGGGCGGAGTTCTCGCCGTGCACATCTCCAATCGCTACCTCGACCTGGTTCCCGTGGTGCAGCAGGCGGCGCGCCATCTGTCGCTCGAAGTGCGCCAGGTGGAAAACGACGACGACGACGACGCGGGGGTGTACCGCTCCGACTGGATGCTGCTTTCCGCCTCGCCCGCCGCCTTCGAGGGAAAGCTGCTGAAGGAAGCGGCGGAACGGATCGATTCGGTGCCGCGCGTAAGGCTCTGGACCGACGACTACAGCGACTTGTACCGGATACTGAAGTAGCGCACGCCGGGCTTCCTACTTCTTGCCGAATTTCGAGGCGAGGACGGCCCACTGCTCGGCCGGCACCCGTGCGACCACCTGGTAGCCGCCCCTGCCGTCTGGCTTGAAGACGCTCGCTTCGCCTTCCTTCACTTCGAACCAGTCCTTGCCGAAGGCGTCGATGATATTCGGCTTGTGCGTGACGTACACGTTGTTCCTGCCCGCCGCCGGCGGCGTGGATGCGAGCTTGCGAAGCGCGCCGGCGCGCTTGCTGTTTTCGTTGGGCGAGATGATCTGGTTGCCTTCGGTGATGTCCCAGCTCGTCGTGACCTCACCCACGCCCATGAGCTTCGCGGTTTCCTGCGCGCGGTAGAGCTTGCTGGTCGCTACCGTTCCGACCGGAATGCCCAGCTTGCGGAAGCTGTCGCCGAAGTCCTTCGCGAGCGCCTTGCCCTTGTCGTTCAAGTGGCGCTGCTTGGCCTCGTTGCCCGGCTTGTCGGCGTTGAGCGGGTCGGTGTCGGCCTGGTCCGGGTTGGTCGCGCCATGGCGGAACACGATCACGTAACCGCCGCCGCGCAATGCACTGGCGAGATCGGCGTCGGCGAGCGTCTGCGCGCCCGCCTGCGGGGCGGCGAGGGCGAGGGCGAAAGCAAGAAAGAAGCGGCGTTGCGGGTTGATCATGGGTCATCCTCCGGGTGAAACGCACATTTTGTTATGTGAAATGCGCTTCAGAAGAGTGTAGCGCGAGTCCGGGTGGTGTCTCTGTTTCATTTGTAAAGGCTGGAGATGGTCAGCCCCGGAAACTGAAACATCGCCGCGAGTCCCGCCGGATTCTGAAGTAGCGCACGGTTTGCGGTAGAATTTCCGTGTTTCCGGCAGCCTCGGCCTTCCAGTTTCCCATCGGAGCCTCCCATGAACGATCCAAAGATTTCCGGCATCGCCGCCCTCAACCTCAAGGACCCGTCTCTCTTTCGCCAGCAGTGCTACATCGACGGCAAGTGGGCCGACGCCGACAGCGGCAAGTCGATTCCCGTCAACAACCCCGCCACCGGCGAAATCCTCGGAACCGTGCCCAATATGGGCGCGGCCGAGACGCGGCGCGCGATCGAGGCGGCGAACGCCGCGTTTCCCGCCTGGCGCGCGAAGACCGCGAAGGAGCGCGCCAATATCCTCCGGAAGTGGTTCGACCTGATGATGGCGAGCCAGGAAGACCTCGCCAAGATCCTCACCGCCGAACAGGGCAAGCCGCTCGCAGAAGCGCGCACCGAGATCTCCTACGGCGCCTCCTTCATCGAATGGTTCGCCGAAGAAGCCAAGCGCATCTACGGCGACACCATTCCGGGACACCAGGCCGACAAGCGCATCGTCGTCATCAAGGAGCCTATCGGGGTGTGCGCGGCGATCACGCCGTGGAATTTCCCCAATGCCATGATCACGCGCAAATCGGGTCCGGCGCTCGCGGCCGGCTGCACCATGGTGCTCAAGCCTGCCACGATGACGCCCTACTCGGCGCTCGCGATGGCCGAGCTCGGCGAACGCGCTGGGATTCCCAAGGGCGTCTTCAGCGTGCTCACCGGCAGCTCCTCCGCGATCG
>DATHJM010000025.1:0-7718 GCA_035489775.1 Burkholderiales bacterium | reverse complement strand
ATGGAGACCTCTTCGACGCGCCCGAAAGCCTGGCAGCGGGCCCAGATCTTCTTGTGTATTTGCGCGTTGGAGAGTTCGCTCAGGTTGAATAGCAGCATGGTCGTCCTTCGCAGGTGAGGTCCCGGCGCGCGTTCCGGCGCGGGCGAGGAGCAAGGCGGGATTCGATCGCGGCCACGGAGTTGAAGCATGAGTGGCGCCGACCATTGTCCTCGCTGTTGCGGTTTCGTGCTTGGGTATCTTTTCGACGGCAACTCGTTGGAATCGCCGGGAAAGGTCCATAATGCGCGGTCGAATCGCTTTGGGTCTCGGCCCCACACTTCCTTTCGGGGCGTCTTTCAGGCCTCTCCCACGGATATTTGATGCCGCGCGCGTCCGCGTGACGGCGAAGCCCTTACGGGAGAACGCTCATGCCCACCGGTATCGTCCGATCCTTCAACGCCAAGAGCGGCTTCGGCTTCATACGACCCGACGACGGCTCCAAGGATCTGTTCGTGCACAGCGGCGCGGTGAAACGCGCCGGGCTCAAGCCGTTGCAGGAGAATCAGAAGATTTCCTACGACGTGCGCAGCGAGCTGGACGGAAGGCGATCGGCAGTCGACTTGAAGACCGCGTGACGGTCGAGGTGTAACGCCGAGCCAGCGGAAGTCGAGCTGAGCTTCATGCGGCGCGCGTCGGCGTGAGCGCCGCTTCGCTCATGCGCACGGTGCTCGCAATCGCATCGGCGACATAATCGAGATTGCGCGAGGTCAATGCGGCGACGCAGATACGGCCGGACTCGATTCCATATACGGAGAAGCGCTCCCGCATCGCGATCATCTGCTCGCGGGACAGGCCCGAATACGAGAAAATCCCCCGCTGCTGGAGAATGAACCCGAAGTCATCGGGAATGCGTTTCTTCAGGCGGTCGACCAGCTCGCGTCGCATCGAGCGCACGCGGTCGCGCATTCCGACGACTTCCTTCCTCCACAGGGCGCGCAACTCGGGGGAAGCGAGCACGGAGGCGACGATTCTCGCGCCGTGCGAGGGCGGGTTCGAATAATTGGTGCGGATCATGCGCTTCAGGTGGCTCAGCACTCTCGCTGCCTCGCCCGGGTCCGCGGTGACCACGCTGAGCGAGCCGACGCGCTCGCCGTAGAGCGAGAAGGACTTGGAGAAGGACATCGCCACCAGCACCAGGGGCAGCGCTTCGGCG
Organism: Burkholderiales bacterium; assembly: GCA_035489775.1. Taxonomy (GTDB): domain Bacteria; phylum Pseudomonadota; class Gammaproteobacteria; order Burkholderiales; family SG8-39; genus VBDM01. The sequence goes on along the minus strand of DATHJM010000025.1, from coordinate 6,526 downwards.
AAGCGACGCGCGACTTCGGCATCCTCGTCCACGCCTTCGCCGAATCCCTGGTAGGCGAAATCGAGGAACGGGATCAGCCGCCGCTCGGCGACGACTTTCATGACCTCGTCCCATTGCTCGCCGCGGATGTCGACTCCGGTCGGGTTGTGGCAGCAGGCGTGCAGCAGGACGACCGATGCCTTGGGAGCCGCGCTCAAATAGGCGATCATCTCCGCGAACTTGATCCCGCGCGTGCGCGGATCGTAGTAGGGGTACATCTCGACCTTGAAGCCGGCTTCCTCGAACAGCGGCCGGTGGTTGTCGTAGCTCGGATCGGATATGTACATCGCGGCGCCGGGGGCGAAGCGCCTGATGAAGTCCACGCCGACCTTCAGCGCCCCGGTGCCGCCGACTGCCTGGACGGTGGTGACCCGGCCTTGCGCGACGGCCGGGTGGTCGGGCCCGAAGAGCAGCCCCTGGACCGAGCGGATGAACTCCGGAAAGCCGTCCATCGCCAGGTATGGCCGGGCGACGGCGGCCGCGGTGAGCGCCTCGTCGGCCCGGCGCACGCATTCGAGCAGCGGGACCTTGCCCTGATCGTCGTAGTAGACGCCGACGCCGAGGTTGACCTTCTTGGGGTTGGAATCGGCGAGGAAGGTTTCGGTCAGCCCCAGGATCGCGTCCCGGGGCGCCATCTTCACGTTGGCGAGCAGGCTTTCTTCGATTTTCATGCGCGGCTGAAAGTCGGGTGGCTCAGGATGTCCCGCAATTATACAATCGGGGGAGACATCGCGAGCATCCGGAGAACGGCAATCATCGAAACTAAACCATGCCCCGGCCCATCCAGTTCCAGTGGAACACGCCGCCGAGTACCATCGACACCACGGTCGCAAGGACCAGGAGGATGATCATGGCCGGTATCGCCGCGATCGCCCATTTGACGAGCAGGACCACCATCGACCAGAACGGGATCTTGACATCGACGACCACGACTTCTCTTGTTTCGCTCATTGGGAGCCTCTTGCGGGAAAACCAGAGGGTACACCGCCATGACTGAGCCCGTCGCAGTGCGCATGCTCCTGGGGGATTACCCGGTCACCCTTGCCCTGAAGAAGGGCGAGGTGAAATCGTCCTCGGTGAGCCTGGACTTCGCCGACTTGAAGACGCCGAGCACGGCGTTCAAGCGGGTCGTGCGGGATCTCGAATTCGATTGCGCCGAGCTTGCCATCGTGACCTTCCTCATGGCGAAGGCGTACGGCAAGCCGCTGGTGCTCCTGCCCGCGGTCGTGCTCGCGCGCTTCCAGCACCCCCACATCGTATACAACATCGAGCGCGGGCCGCTCGCGCCCGCCGACCTCGCGGGGCGCCGCGTGGGCACGCGTTCCTACACCGTAACGACCTCGACCTGGCTGCGCGGCATCCTCGCCAACGAGCACGGCGTGGACATCGACCGCGTCAAATGGGTCACTTTCGAGGAAGCCCACGTCGCCGAGTTCCGCGATCCGCCGTCGGTGGAGCGCGCGCCGGAGGGCAAGGAGCTGACGGCGATGCTTCTCGCCGGGGAGATCGACGCGGCGATCCTGCCCGCCGTGCCGACCGACCCGCGACTGAAGCCGCTCATCCACAACCCGGCGGCGGCGGCCGAGGCCTGGCACAGGAAGTACCGGGCGCTGCAGATCAATCACATGGTGGTCGTGAAGGAATCCCTGACGAAATCCGAACCGGAAGCCGTGCGCGAAATCTACCGGCTCCTGGCCGCCAGCAAGAAGGCGGCGAAGCTGCCCAGGCCGGGCGAATTCGACACTCAACCGTTCGGCCTCGAGGCCAACCGGCGCAGCCTCGAAGTCGTCATCGACACCGTCTATCAGCAGCGGATGATTCCGCGGCGTTTTACGGTGGATGAGCTCTTCGATGACGTGACGCGCAAGCTGTTTTGACGGGAAAAGGGCATCGTGCGCTCCGCGCGCGATGCGACACAAGTCGCGCGCACCGCGCACGCTATGCATGAGGCGGAACACATGATCATCGATTGCCACGGCCACTACACCACCGCTCCCAAGCAGCTCGAGGAATGGCGCAAGCGCCAGATCGCCGGGCTGCAGGACGCGAAGCACGCTCCGGCCAAAGGAAGCCTCGGCATCAGCGACGACGAGATCCGCGCGAGCCTCGAGGGCGCGCAGTTGAAGCTGCAGCGCGAGCGCGGCACGGACCTCACCATTTTCTCGCCGCGCGCGATGGGCATGAGCCATCACATCGGCGACGAAACCACGAGCCGGCACTGGTCGGAGCACTGCAACGAGATGATCCACCGCGTCTGCGCCCTTTACCCGGAGAAGTTCGTCGGTGTCTGCCAGTTGCCGCAAAGTCCCGGCGTTCCGCCGAAGAACTGCATACCGGAGCTGGAGCGCTGCGTGAAAGAGTTCGGATTCATCGGCTGCAATCTCAACCCGGACCCTTCGGGCGGCTACTGGAAGGAGCCGCCTCTCACCGACAAGTGGTGGTACCCGCTCTACGAGAAGCTCGTCGAGCTCGAGGTGCCGGCCATGGTCCACGTCAGCGCTTCCTGCAATCCGAATTTCCACGCGACCGGCGCGCACTACATCAACGGGGACACCACCGCGTTCATGCAGTTCATCACGGCTGACCTGTTCAAGGACTTCCCGACGCTGAAATTCATCATTCCGCACGGCGGCGGCGCGGTGCCCTATCACTGGGGCCGCTACCGCGGCCTCGCGCAGGACATGAAGCGCCCGCCGCTGAAAGAGCTTCTCATGAACAACGTCTTCTTCGACACCTGCGTCTATCACCAGCCCGGCATCGACCTGCTCCTGAAGGTGATCCCCGCCGACAACATCCTCTTCGCCTCCGAGATGGTCGGTGCGGTGAAGGGCGTGGATCCGGAGACCGGATTCAACTACGACGACACCAAGCGTTACATCGATGGAATCGACTGGGTGAGCAAGGCCGACAAGGAAAAGATCTTCCACGGCAACGTGAAGAAGGTGTACCCGCGCTTCGCGAAGGCCGCGAAGCGCGCCGGTATCGGCGTCTGAGTTCGGGAGGGCGCGCCGCCTGCAAGGAGACCTGAGCCGGCTTGTCGCTTTCAGGCGACATGCGGTGCGTCAAGAAATAATCAATCGGATCAGAACATTTCCGCCCAACCCGCCGGTATTCGAGAAATATTGCCTCAAATACGCTGGCGCGCCGTGCTCGCCTGATCTATCGTATGCTGTTGTCCTACGACGATAACCTGGCCGTGCAGCCGGGAAGGGGAGTCCCGTGACAAGCTCGCAATTCTGGATGATCTGGCCAGGCAACGCGATGGCGTCCGCGCTGATCCTGTTCGCCATCGCCATGCCGTTCCTGTATGCCGCGCGCAAGCTCGTGCACGATCTGTTTCGCTCGATCGGCCACGCGATAGGCGGTCCCCTGCGGCTGGGTGCGCGCTGGCTGTTCGCGGCGGCGAGGGACATGAAGGAGCGCAACAAGGCGGTGCTGCTCGCGCACGGGAAAGAGGAAGTGGGGCAACACATCGAGCGCGAGTTCGAGCGCGTAGGCTTGCTCGTCACGCGCGACCTGGAGGGTTACCCGGCGCTTCAGCGGAAGGTCCTCGACGAAATCACGCGCGTGGAGGAAGACTACAAGAAATGCGGGGAAGTGCCGCCGCCTCCCCCCGATTGGGTCGAGGCGGTTACCGGGATCGCGAAGATCAAGGCGGAACACAGCGAGATGGTCAAGAGGATACTCGAGGAGATCAAGCGCTCGGTCGACAGCATCCACGCCAAAGCGCTCGAAGAGTACCGCCGCGCCTACCAGTCCCGGCACAAGATCCTGAACGGCTTCATGCCCTTCTGGCGCTCCCTCGACAAGACGCTCGGGCAGGTCGACAAGAAGCTGACCGGGCTGCAGGACACCTCCTCGAAGATCGACGCGCAGATGGAAAAATACGAGCAGATCAACAAGAAGACGGACAAGGCCGAGCACGCATTGACGGTTTCCGCCTTTACCCAGTTCTGCGTCGCGACCCTGGTCCTTCTGATCGCGATGGGGGGCGCACTGGTCAACTTCAAGCTGATCGCGCTGCCGTTCTCCGAGATGGTCGGTGGCAGCGACTATCTCACCAATTCGCTGAAGACCTCCGACGTGGCCGCGCTGGTCATCATTCTCGTCGAGGCGACGATGGGGCTGTTCCTGATGGAGGCCCTGCGCTTCACGCATCTCTTCCCCGCAATCCAGAATCTGAACGACAAGATGCGACGCCGCATCTTGTGGTTTTCCGCGGTGTTTCTGCTGGCCCTGGCTGGAATCGAGGCTTCGCTGGCGCTTATCCGCGATATGCTGATGGCTGACAAGCAGGCGCTGATCCAGTCACTGGCCTCCGCGCAGAAGGTGGCGCCCGCCGACCCGTTGCTCGCGCGCATTCCGACGGCCGCCCAGATGCTGCTCGGTTTCATCCTTCCTCTCGCGCTCGCCTTCGTCGCGATTCCGCTCGAGTCTTTCGTGCACTCGCTGCGCACGGTCGGAGGAGCCACGCTCGTGATGCTGGTGCGCGTGTTGGCGTTCGTGCTGCGCATTCTCGGAAATCTGGTGCGCCAACTGTGCAGGGTGCTCACCACCCTGTATGACGTTACCATCGTCCTGCCGCTCCTGATAGAGCGCATGGTCAAGGCGATGCGAAACGGAACGACTGCTTCGCAACCTGCAAGACGCAGCACGTGATCCGACGGGGGGAATCATGATCAAGCGAATGCTTGTCGCGTCGCTGCTCGCTTCGGCGGCGGCAATGTCGTCCTGCGCCGATCAGCGCAGCCATACCCAGGCCGTCTACATGCTGGTCGATACGTCGGGCACCTACGCCCAGGAAGTGGGCAAGGCCCAGCTCATCATCAACTACCTGCTCGGCACCCTGCAGCCCGGGGATTCGCTCGCGGTCGCGCGGGTGAAGAGCCGCAGCTTCAGCGAGAAAGACATCATCGCGAAGGTCACGTTCGACAATCAACCTTCACGGGCGAACATTCAGAAGCGCGCCTTCAAGGACAAGATCGACGCGTTCGTGAAGACCGTCGGGGGCAGCGCCTATACCGACATCACCGGGGGCCTTATCCAGGGCGCGGATTTCCTGAACGAGACGGGCGCGGGGACGAAGACCATCCTGATCTTCTCCGACATGCAGGAAGAGCTCGACAAGGTGACGGTCCGCGACTTCCCGATCAAGCTGAAGGACATCCGCGTCGTGGCGCTCAACGTCGTCAAGTTGAAGACCGACAACATCGACCCGCGGCGCTACATGGGGCGGCTCGAGGCCTGGCAGAAGCGGGTCGAAGCGGCCGGGGCGTCCGAGTGGCGCGTCATCAACGACATCGAGCGCCTGGACGCGGTCCTGGGAAAGGGCTAGCGGCTCCGCGCCGCGGCGTCCTCCGGACGCGAACTATTCCTTCTCCTTCTTGAATTGCGCGTTGGCCTTCTCGAAGGCCTTGCGCATCGCCGCCCACGCTTCGTCGGCGCCGCGAGTCAGTTCCATCCACGCGTCGCCCGAGGCCGCCTGCACCTTGCGCAACTGTTCCCTGGCCTGGTCCTGATGCTGACGGATCGCGGCGAGCTGCTTCTCGTACTCCGAGCGCATGCTCGCCTGCGCCTGTTTGCCCTGGCTTTCCCATTTCGCCATCTCGGCGTTCCATTGATCGAGCTGCGTCTTCAGCTTCGCGATGTATTCGTCACGCTTCGGTGCCATGTGACCTCCTTGAGCTGCAACGGAAGAACGCTTGATCCTATATTGAAGTGATTCTCTGGCCCCAAATCAATTTGCCTTCACTCCCGCAGCGCGCAGCAGGGCGCCCAGCGTGGCGAGGTCTTCGCGCATCAGGGCGTCGAACTGTTCGGGGCTCATCGGCATCGGCTCGGCCCCGAGCTTGGCGTGACGGTCACGCACGTCCGGCGATTGAAGGGCGCGGTCGAATTCGGCGTGCAGCCGATTCACGATAGGCCGCGGGGTCTGCCCCGGCGCGAGCACGCCGATCCAGAAGTTGAATTCGGCGCCCGGCACGCCTGCCTCGGCCACGGTCGGCACTTCGGGCAGGTTGGGCGCGCGTTTCCTGCTGCTCACGGCGAGCGCGACCAGACGGCCATCGCGGATGGCGGATTGGGCGGCGGAGATCCCCACCGTGCCGAACTGGGTGCGTCCCGCCATGGTTTCGGTGATCATCTCCGGCGCGCCCTTCAGCGGCACGTGCACAGCGTTGATCCCCGTGACCGCGAGAAACTTTTCGGTGTTCACGTGCGACGCGCTGCCGATTCCGGCCGAAGGATAGTTGAGCGTTCCGGGCTTTGCTTTGGCGAGCGCGATCAGCTCCTGCACCGATTTCACTCCGATCGCCGGCGAAACGAACAGCACGCTGGGAAGATTTCCGAGCGGGATCACGCCGGCGAGGTCCTTTGCCGAGTCGTAGGGAAGATTCGCATAGATCACCGGATTGACGGCGTACCCGGCGGAAACCACGACGAGCGTGTAGCCGTCCGGAGCGGACTTCGCCACCTGGGCGATGCCGAT
>DATHJM010000024.1:0-2032 GCA_035489775.1 Burkholderiales bacterium | reverse complement strand
GTTTTTTGCAGCGGAGTTGGAGGAATCGAGCTGCAGCGCCTTATCGTATGCCTGGCTCGCGAGCTTGGTGTAGACATCACCCAGGTTTTCGTACGCAGTCGCAAAGCGCGGGTCCGTGCGGATGGACATCTCCAGTTGCTGCCGCGCTTTTTCGTATTGACCCTCGGAGGCATAGAGCACCGCGAGATTATTGTGAGGCTCAGGTAACTTGGGATAGTCCTGCGAAAGCTTGGTGAAAACCTCGATCGCCTCCGCAACTTTATTTTGCTCGGCGAGGATCAGTCCCTTCTTGAAGCGACCCTGAGCGTCGCTCGGATTGCGCGCGAGATACTGATTGACCCGTTCAAGCGCCTGCGCGTGCTGGCCCTGCTTCAAAAGGCGGTTGGCGTCCTCAAGCTCGTCGGCGCGGGCTTGCCATGTCGCCAGCGCGAGCGCGGAAAACAGCGCTGCGAGCGGCGCACTGAACCGAACGAACTGAATCATTGTGCTATACTTTTTTCGGGCCGGAGAGCAACACGACATTCTATCAAGAAGCTCGCAAAGTCCACAATAATCAGCCCCTTGCGGGAATTTCCTCGATTTTGTCACTTTTCCCTCCGGCAGTCGCACCGCGGTCCGACCTGACGCCGCCGGAAATCTCGATCTGCTCCGCGTTCATGACATCAGGGTCTGTGTCGCTCACACGATGAGGGACGGGCACGACTCGAATTCAATGGCATGCTGAAAATCTACAACAGTCTCGGTCGCAAACAGGACCCATTCGTGCCCCTCGATCCGCCGCGGGTGAGGATGTATGTGTGCGGGATCACGGTGTATGACTACTGCCATCTCGGGCATGCACGGATGATGATCGTTTTCGACCTGGTGCAACGCTGGTTGCGGGCGAGCGGCTATCAGCTCACCTATGCGCGCAATATTACCGACATCGACGACAAGATTATCCGCCGGGCGTCGGAAACCGGCGAATCCGTCGCCGCGCTCACCGAGCGCTTCATTCGCTACATGGATGAGGACTTCGCCCGTCTCGGGGTGCAGAAGCCCGACATCGAGCCGCGTGCAACCGGCCACGTGGCCGAGATGCTGGAGATGATCGAAAGGTTGGAGGAGCGCGGCTTCGCCTATCGGGCGGAAAGCGGCGACGTGAATTTCTCAGTCCGGAAGTTTCCGGGTTATGGGAAGCTCTCGGGGAAGTCGCTCGAGGATCTGCGTGCCGGGGAGCGGATCGAGGTCGACACTACCAAGCACGATCCGCTCGATTTCGTTCTGTGGAAGCGCGCCAAGGAAGGCGAGCCCTTCTGGCAGTCGCCCTGGGGCATCGGGCGTCCCGGCTGGCACATCGAGTGCTCGGCGATGAGCACGAAACTGCTGGGTGCGCATTTCGATATTCACGGCGGCGGACAGGACCTGCAGTTTCCGCATCACGAGAACGAAATCGCCCAGTCCGAAGGCGTCCTGGATCGAGATGACATGCGACCTTTCGTCAAATACTGGATGCACAACGGCTTTGTTCAGCTGCAGGACGAGAAGATGTCGAAATCGACGGGCAACTTCGCCACCATCCGCGAACTACTCGAACGCCACGATCCGGAAGTCGTGCGTTTCTTCGTCGTTCGTGCGCATTACCGAAGCCCTCTCAACTACTCCGACCGGCAACTGGAAGACGCGCGGCACGCGTTGGCGAGGCTCTACACCGCCCTGAAAGGAGTGCCCTCGGACGCAGCGTCGCCTGACTGGGACGAAATCCACGGCCGTCGCTTCCGGGAGGCCATGGACAACGATTTCAATACGCCCGAGGCCGTAGCCGTACTTTTCGACCTGGCCAACGAGATCAATCGCGCGCATTCGGCGAGGCTTGCGCGGCAACTGCGCGCGCTCGGCGGTCTGCTGGGTTTGCTGGAACGCGAAAGCGAGCAATTCCTGCGTGCCGAGGTGGGGCCGGGCGGCGGGATTTCAGACCCGCAGATTGCGGCGCTGATCACCGAGCGCGACGAGGCGCGCCGAGCAAAGAAATTTCGGCGCGCCGACGAGATCC